>JAQICP010000295.1 GCA_027858555.1 Vallitaleaceae bacterium | reverse complement strand
TCCACCCTTGTTGACACATATTGGTTATATATGCCCACTTCGTTGAAATATGCTCCTAAGTGCCTTCGTCATCTGTTGTCTAGCTTACACATTCCTAGACTCGCTGAGGGGTGATGATTACTCTTCTTAATCACTGCATATGCTATATGTTATTTCGTTCAAAGTATATCAAATCAAAAGGTACCTGTCAATAAGCACTATAGTATAAACCCCTGACATGCACCCTATGTAGTTAAGGTAGTTGTATATGATATATTGGATGAAATAATTAGTGACTTGCTACGATACGATTAATTCTTGACTGATGTAAAATCAATCCAAACGTTAGAGAGAATATTGGTGCCCAAAAATCTGGTTCTATATTAACCCTTCTCTCTGCTGTGCTTATGTAATTTGATATTTTATAATTCCACCAAAAATAATATGTTCCCAGTGAAATAATTAAAAAGAATAGATTGATACCAGCACCATCAACACTGTGATATTCTAGTGTATCGATTAATCCTTTGGTAATTGAATGAAACCAGTATAAGTAATAGATACCTAAAGTAATTACACTTAAAAATATTGATAATGGAATAGACCTTCTTTTATATTACACCCCTTTGATAAACTCAAAACTTACTAAATTAATAGCTACATATACACCAATACTACTACCTTTTTCCCATGTTAATTATATATTTTTACCGTTTAAATACCTAACCTGAATACTCTCGGTCCAACCACAATATAAAAATCTCTGCAATTGTTCCACAGGTTTCAAAGTATCCATGATAGGACTTGGATCTTTTATAACCAAGGCGTCAAATTGATAACCCGTTTCAAAACTACCTATGAGGCCAAAGCTTTCAAAGAAACTACCGTTGACTTTGGTTGCCATATGGAATGCTTCAGGTTCAGATAGAATCCGTTCTTTAGGACTCAGAACATGCCTGATCTTAGAACATTGTATGGCTGACGTTATGGTCTGCTGCATGGCAAGGGTATGCCCCGCTCCGATGTCAGAACCAAGTCCAACTGTTATACCTTCGTCTAAAAACTGGGTCACTGGCATAATCCCACTAGATAAATTCATGTTAGAATTAGGACAATGCACCATATATATGTAGGCTGATTTCGCCAACTCCATTTCAACAGAATCCAGATAGATGCTATGGGCCATCAAAGTTTTTTCAGGACCATATAACTGGTGTTTCACATACACATCCGTATAACTAGCACTCTCTGGAAACAGGGTCTTCACCCACGCCACTTCCGCCTTGTTTTCTGCTAGGTGGCTCTGAACTGGTACATGGTATGTAACTGATAACCGCCCTAACCCGTCTAATAACTCATCTGTACAGCTAGGTGCAAATCTTGGTGTGACAATTGGTTTTACCATGCTGTCGTCCTTAAAATCCCTAATAAAATTTTCCGTTTCCTTCAATGACCTTTCAGCAGTCTGGACTAAACTGACTGGCGCATTCCTATCCATATTAACTTTACCCACATAGCCTGACAAGCCTTTTTCTTTCATCGCATGAACTAAGTAACGGTTAGCTTCGTCATGTATGGTACCAAAGATACATGACCGCAATGTCCCATATTCATATAATGCATCCACATAATGCGGATATACTTTTTTGGCATAATTCACATCAGCAAATCGGCCTTCAAGCATAAACGTATATTGATTAAGCCAATCCATAAGTTCCAAGTCAAGCCCAACACCCATCTGCATATATTGAGGCGCGTGAAGATGGGCGTCAATAAAGGACGGTATGATTATGGAACTACCATAGTCAATGATTGATTGGTCATTGTATTGATCGGGTAGTATCTTATAGATACCTACTACTTGTTCATCTTCAACAACAATATAACTATCCGCATGGACTTCAAATCTTTCTTTAGTAGGGGTATGTATAATATGACCTTTTAATATTTTAATCATTAATCTAATTCCCCTCTCGGATTAATTGAATATCTATTACTCGGCTTCGATAACCGTACCTGCCCTACCGGCAACTGCTTTAAGTAACAGACTTGGGCTAGTTATAATTGCCTTCTTACCACCTGCTAGTAGGAACTGCTCTACTGCATTAATCTTAGGCAACATACTACCGCTAGCGAATTGCCCTGATTCTCTGAGCGCATTAATCTTCTCTAAGTTCAGATGTGCTACAGGCATTTCACCCGGCTGGTTATAATTGATATATACTTGGTCAACTGCCGTGGATATGATAAAATAATCCGCCTTTAACTCTGCGGCTAACATAGCGCTGGCATAATCTTTATCGATTACTGCATTCACACCAATTAGTTGATTATCAACTTCTATGACCGGTATGCCGCCACCACCTACAGCTATAACTGAAAAGCCATTATTGACCAACATGGCAATGGCACTTTTCTCAACGATTGATTGGGGTTTTGGTGATGCCACCACCTGTCTATAGCCTCTGCCAGCATCAAGTGCTAGTATCCAACTTGGATGGTCTCTTTTAATCTTATCAACTTGTGCTTCCTCATAAAAACTACCGATTGGTTTCGATGGTTCTAGAAAAGCTGGGTCATCTTTATCCACAATCACTTGGGTTACCATAGTAACTGCCAGCTTTTGAATATCACGTTTTTTAAACTCGTTATGCATGGCTTGTTGAATCTGATAACCGATTGCACCTTGTGTATCAGCATCACAGGAGACCAGTGGTACAGGATGCATATGAGCATGCTCCTCTGCTATCTCTGAACGCCTCATGATAAAACCTACCTGTGGACCATTGCCATGAGTTATAACCACGTCAATTCCCGACTCAATGATATCCACAATGAAACTAACACTCTCACAAATAGCAGCGTATTGATCTTCTACGAATTGATGCTTACTGTCTTTAATCAAGGAGTTGCCTCCTATGGCTATTACTGCTAATTCTTTCATGCTATCACCTTCTATATGCGTATTTTAACCCTTGCCGCCCATAGTAAGAACCATAACTGCTTTAGCCGTATGAATACGATTTTCAGCTTCATCATATACTACGGAGTGTGGTCCATCTATTACTGAATCCTCTACTTCATTGCCGCGATCTGCCGGTAATGCGTGCATATACATGACATTTTCAGATGCAAGTGCCATCATCTTTTCAGTACACTTCCAACCTTTATAAGACTCAAGCAAGTCATCCACCACAGCATCAGATTGATTATTAACCCAACTACCCCAGTTTTTAGGGATAACCACATCTGCGTCCGTATAAGCTTGTACCATGTCATGGGTAATTCTGAATTTACCACCATTAGCACGGGCATTTTCTTTTGCTTGTTCAATAGCCCACTCAGGCAAATCGTAGCCTTCAGGGTAAGCAAGTGTGACATCCATACCGTATCTAGGAAATAATAAAGCTTGTGTGAGTGGTACTGAGATAGGCTTCTTATGTGAAACCGCATACGCCCATATAATGGAAACTTTAAGATTTTTAGTGGTATCGACTTTTTCCTTAATGGTCATCAGATCGGCAATCCCTTGCATTGGATGATACAAATCACATTGTAGGTTCATAATTGGTACAGATGAATGCTCTGCTAGTTCTCTTAAATATTTGTTACCAACTTCCCAAAAGCAATTACGACAAGCAATCCCATGTCCATAACTTGAAAGGATGATGGCAGTGTCTTTAGCCACTTCGCCGTGGCTGACTTGCATGGTTGAAGTGTCAAGAAAATTACCATGACCACCAAGTTGAGCGATTCCTGCTTCCATTGAATTACGTGTTCTAGTAGATTGCTCAAAAAACATCAAAAACATGGTTTGATATGGTAAATAAGGTGTTGGAATCCCCATGGCAAATTTTTTCTTCAAATCTAAGGATACTTCTAAAAGCGTATCTATCTCTTCTTTGGTCCATTCTTGTAATGTGATGAAATGCTTTCCTTTAAAACGTGTTTGCATATTAGTTACCTCTTTTCTTATTCATATATTCTATTGGTATAGCTGCGTATAGTGCTGCAGCAGCTACTAATTCTGATTTCCAAGTTTTCTCATTAGGTGCATGTGCTTGATCTTCATGACCAGGTCCAAAACCGATACAAGGAATGCCGAAACGCCCCATAATAGAAACCCCATTAGTAGAAAATGTCCATTTATCCACCATTGGGTCTGTGTGAAACAACCCTTTGTAAGCTTCCACTAATGTCTGACAGGCATCATGTTCTTCCTCTAGTACCCACGTTGGAAAATAACAATCCGTTGGATATATTAATCCTGTGTAAGAGGGTCTTTCGTAGGTATACATGGATACCAAACCACCTGCTGCTTTCACTGATTCTAGTGCTCTAATCTCTTCTAGGGCAGATTCAAAAGTTTCGCCATGAGTTAGTCTTCTGTCAATTGAAATGGAACACCCATCTGCCACCGCACATCTAGAAGGTGAGCTATAAAATACTTCTGATACGGTTAAACTGCCTTTTCCGAGGAACGGATCATCAAGTAATCGCTTATGGAGTTCTTGTAGTTCTAGAAGTATAGGTGCCATCTTATAGATTGCATTATCCCCACGCTCAGGTGCAGAGCCATGACAGCTAATCCCTTTTGTCTCTACCTTAATCTCCATCCGTCCTCTATGACCACGGTAGATGTTAAGTGATGTGGGCTCAGTAATAACCACAAACTCTGGTTTGATATCAGAAACTTCAACTATGTATTGCCAGCACTGACCGTCACAATCTTCTTCATTGACAGTACCTGTTACGAGCAAGGTGTAATCATCAAATAAATCCAATTCTTTGATGGCTTTAGCTGCGTAAACCATAGAAGCCATGCCGCCTTCTTGATCGGACCCACCACGGCCTAGAATAATCTCATCGTCTTCGTATCCTTCATAAGGATCATAATCCCAGTTGTTAATATCACCGATACCAACAGTGTCAATGTGAGCGTCCATAGCAATTAAAGTCTTACCACTGCCCAGATACCCTAAGATATTACCCATAGGGTCTATGGTAACCTTGTCAAAACCTACTTTAATCATCTCTTCTTGTATTCTCAGAACTACTTGTTCTTCACCACAGCTTTCGCTTGGAATTCGAATCATATCTCTTAAGAAGCTGACAATATCTGCCTTGTAGGATTCAACTGTTTTAAGTATCTTGTCATAAGGTATATGCATACTACACCTCCTGATTTCTTAGGCGTTTAATCTTCTCATTGTAATATTCTATTTTTTCATATTCATGGTCCCAAAAGCCTTGAACTTTCATACTATCAAGATATTCTTTTTTATAGCCAAAAGGAATCCAATCTTTTTCTTTTTGATTAAATAGTTGTTCTTTCATGACACTTGATCTGAAATCAGTTATATGATTGGTACAGGCTTGATCAAATATATCTCGCTTCCATCTTTCAAGTACATGTGGCGAAGTTTCTAAACACCTGGCATCTAGGTCCTCAAGTACTGAATCATATCGATCAAAACCATCTGTAGCAACTGTGACCACATTATCATCAGCGCCAAGTTTCAGATATTTCGCCATCTTAATGGCACCAAGTATATTGCAGATACCAGATACGCCAAAGAGACCAACTAGACTTTTAGCCACGCTTTCATCCATACCAGATTCAACAAGGACATCTGTACCGTCTTGAATTACTTTTAGTCCCTTCACACAATCATCATCCTCTATCATCACCACAAAATCCGTATTGATTACATTATGAATCAAAGTACACATCTTATCGCCGATACCTTCAATCCTATGTTGTCCACGACCGCCATCAGTTAAGGTGGCACATTCATAAGGTTCTAGGGCTACAACTTTTGCTTCTGGAAAAGCGACTTTAATCTGATCGCCGGCTGCAATAGTCCCTGATGATCCAAGGGCAGAGGTAAACGCTGCAATTCTACCATTACCAATTCCTTTAACCGCTTCTATGGCTGAATTGCCAGTTACATGTCTATGGAATCTATAATTAGGCATGAGTTCAAATTGTGCCAAGGCCTTATTATTCTTTTCTTTCATCAATTCATATGTACGTTCAAGCGTTAAAATCACGTCTGATTCTGTACCCGGTGTCAGGTCAAGGGTTGCTCCATACCGTCTTATTCGTTCATAACGTTCCTTACTCATATTGTCTGGCATGATGACGATGGCTTCATAACCCATCAGATTACATATATAGGATACACCAATACCAAAATTACCAGTTGAAGGTCCAAGAATGGTGTGTTTTCCAGGTATGATCTCCTTGTCAACACAGCCTTCAATTAGAGTTGAGTAAGCAGGTCCGACTTTATGTGAACCCGATGGAAAATACATGCCTAGCATCACCACAATATTGGCTTCAACGCCAGTTAATTCCTTAGGTAGTACAATCTTTCTGACCTTGCCATGATCATCTTTCCATGTGATATTAAATAGATTAAGCGCATCTAATTCTTCATCTTTCGCTTTATTAACAAGTGCTTTTAGTTCATTGTCCAATGTTTCTGGATGTAACATCTCATTGTACGTTGGTCCGTATGGTATCTTCATTGTTTACCTCCGTTTTATTTATTAATAACCTTTATCTATAGATATTTCATCTAATTCTTAACATACTATTCTCCATATGCTCATCTTAATATACTATACATACCCTATCATATGGCCTTATCGGTTGCTTCACATAGGCTGTTACTTCTGTGATAATATGCGAATCATTTCATCCACATTAGAGTTCATATGTATAGGCTCTTTTGCAGCTAACTGGCCATTTTTAATATCTTTAAGTCCATTGCCAGTCATGATGAATGTGACTGATTCGTCTTTTTTTATTACCCCTTCCTGTATGGCAACTTGAATACCTGCAAGGGACGCGACCCCGGCTGGTTCACCAAATATGCCTTCAGTTTTACCAAGCAAACTCATGGCCTCTAAGATGCTTTCATCTGAGACGCTTACATAATTACCACCTGATTTTTTAACTGCTTCAAGTGCTTTAACTGGGTTTCTTGGAACACCTACTGAAATGCTATCAGCTAATGTATTTTCTTCTGCTGCCTCTACTGGACCATTTGTCCGAAAAGCTTTATATAAAGGTGCACAGCCACTGGCTTGGACACCTAATATTCTAGGTATTTTTTTGATAAGACCAAGTTGTAATAAATCATAGAAGCCTTTATAGACGCCGCCTATTGTACAACCGTCCCCGACTGATACAGCTACCCAATCTGTCAGTTTAAAATCCAGCTGTTCTGCTATCTCGAGTGCCACGGTCTTTTTACCTTCGACTAGATAAGGATTAATCGCCGCATTCCTATTATACCAGCCAAAATGGTCAATAGCAGCCTTTGACAAATCAAATGTGGCCTTGTAGTCACCAGCTACTGATACTACCGTCGCATCATAGATTAGAAGCTGCGTTAACTTGCCAATAGGCGCCCGCTCCGGTACAAAAATGAAAGTTTTAAGCCCCATACGTGCCGCATTGCCAGCTAGTGATGACGCTGCATTGCCTGTTGAAGAACAGCATATGGTACTAATACCTGCTTCTAAAGCTTTGATTACCGCTATGACAGAAGCTCTGTCTTTTAGTGAGGCTGTTGGATTTAGACCCTCATCCTTTATGTATAGATGCCGAGTACCGAGGACTTCTGCCAATCCTTTTGACTTATATAGTGGGGTTCCACCAACTTTTAAAGTGTCAGAAAGATAGGTATCTTCAACAGGTAGCAACGGCAAATAGCGCCATATACTGGTGTCAGAATTAGCTTTCAAGCTATCTCTGGTAAGCACCTCCCCAATACTTTTATAGTCATATAACACATCTAGAATGCCCTTCTCCCCACAACTGGGGCAGGTATAAGTAGTTATAGCATCTTTCTTATATATCGTTTCACATATTGTGCATCTAAAGCCTGATACGTAAGACATGTAGTCGCCTCTTTCTGTAATATTGTATAATCGTCGATCGGTCATATATCTTATCTTGTACTATAATTTGAAACTGACAACACTTGGTACTTCACCAAATACTTGTCCTGTTACCATTTCCCTGTTACTACTTTCCTGTTACCCTTACCCCGTTACTACTTCCTGTTACCATTTCCCTGTTGCTACTTCCTTTTACCATTTCCCTGTTGCTACTTCCTTTTACCATTTCCCTGTTGCTACTTCCTTTTACCCTTCTTTATCTTCTTTATAGTTTTGTTATAAAATCTTTCAAAAGATTAAGTGCAATCTGTTTACGATATATGGCATTGGACCGTTGGTCATCAATTGGTCTGACATAGTCGGCAAATTTCTTCACTGTCTCTGAATCCAATTGTTCTCTAGCTATAGAATTACTTGATTCATCCCCTTGATCAAAATTAACTTTACTAGGTTCCACTAAGCCATCTTCACTAGGCTTTTCTGAGACGGATAACTGAAGTGCTCTATGAGCATTAACGCATGCTTCTTCAAGCGATCTCACTCTCACAACTGTAGGTCCTACTGCGCCAAAAGCCACACGCATATCGGTAATCTGTCCATCCACCTTACTACCACAACCAGCAAAACAGACCTTTGATATGGCATCTGCCTTTCTGCCGCCAACCTTTTTATAATAAACTGTCCCAAAATTACAATCGTCAATTATGATTTCCTTTATCATTTCATCAGAATTAATAGCAGTCTTTCCAGGTCCTAAAATAAAATCCTCAATGGGCACTTGCCTCTCCCCACTACTGGATGCTAGTACTACTATGGCATTTAATATATAAAGCACTGGCAGCGAATCGCCTGCTGGTGAGGCATTGCCTATATTACCTGCAAGTGTTGCCGTATGACGAATTGCAGGTGAAGCCATAACCCCTAATGCTTGTCTTAATATTTCAGGTGTATCTTTATGATATAATAATTCTTCAAGTGTAATGGTTGCACCTATATGAATTCTTTTTTGATTAGATTTTTCTAACTTTTTAATATAGCTAATCTCTTCTAAGTGACCTACAAACATGACATCCCCGTCAAAGGTGGGCGCAAGATTAGACCAAGAACGTTTCTTTACCATCAGGTCCGTACCGCCTGCTATGATTGTCACAGGAACTTTTGTGAGTATACTTAAAGCATCAGCATATGAAACCGGTCGATAACTCAGCACCATAATTCCCCCTTTTCATCTGCCAGATATTGAATGGCTTTTACAATCATATTGTACCCTGTACAACGACACAGATTACCAGATAGGCCTTCTCTAATTTCTGCTTCAGTTGGCTTTTGGTTGTGATGTAATAAGGATGCTGTTGCAATCATCATCCCAGGTGTACATATGCCACACTGAACAGAACCGTAATCCTCAAATGCCTTTTTGATGGTCTGCCCCTCTGTTGATAGACTGAGCCCCTCTATGGTAATTACTTGCTTATCCTGAACTGAGCCTAGGGGTGTAAGACATGAATTAACAATCTTGTAATCAAGTAGGACTGCACATCCCCCACATTCACCTTCACCACAGCCTTCTTTTGCACCAACTAATCCATGGTCCTCACGAAGAATGTCTAACAGACGTTTGGTTGGATTCTCAGAGGATTCTACTGCCTGGCCATTTAATACAAAGGTGACTTTACTCATGCTGTTTTTCACTGTATTATTTGCTTTGCTACTTAATTCACTATTCATTTCATTACTTACTTCGTTACTTACTTTACTGCTTATTTCACTTTTAATTTTATTATATATCTCACTATTTGCTGCACTATTCGCTCCGCTTAGCATCTCCTCACTCCCCCTCTATCAATGACATGATGTACTCTGGTGTTACAGGAATCTTGGTAACGCTTTTGCCTATTGCATTTTCAATAGCAAGGGCGACTGCTGGCGCACCCCCAATTAATGTGAGTTCACCTGCACCTTTTGCACCAAAGGGTCCCAATTCAAATGGGTTGTCCATTAGCTCTGTTATCATATTAACCGTATCTGACGCTGTTGGGATAATGTAATCTGTCACGGTTTTTTGTTGGACCATACCGTCTTTATTCTCCATTACTTCTAACATGCCATAGCTTATGCCCTGTAGTAATCCACCGTCAGCTTGTCCCATAATGATGCGTTCATCGATAGCTTTTCCTACATCATAGACTGACCATGTGCCTTTAAGTGTGACTTCATAAGTCACTGGACTTACAGCTACCTCGACAATATTAACGCCCCAAGAATAACCAGGATAAGCATTACCCTGAAACGACTCCTCATCCCACTGTATATACTTGGGTTGCTTATATTTTTCTTCAAAAATCTGTTCCTTACCTGCCAACCAATTCTCTTTTAGTTTTTCAGCTGCTTGTGAAACGAGCGCTCCCACAATCATCAAGGTTCTTGAAGCCACCGTTGGTCCTGAATCTGGCACCAAATCCGTATCTGGATTATGCATAATAACTTGTTCTATGGGTAATTCAAGGACATGCGCTACGAGCTTTCTCATAGTTGTCTTAATGCCTTGTCCCATATCCACAGCAGCTACTAGAACGGTTACTATATCACCCACATCTTTGTGTAGTCTTACCACTGCCTTAATATGCTTTTGTTCTCCGCTGCCTGTAAACCCACAGCCATGTAAAAACCAACTCATGCCAATACCCGGCATATCTTTTGTAGGCATGTGCTCACCATACAACTTAATTTTATGATCATAATCCGCCAATTCTTTTGCTCTAGCAATCATATCCTTCATAATAATTGGATCTCTAAAATGGCCACTGGTTGATGTGCTATCCCCTTGTTTTGCCATATACTTATTCCTAAGAATAAGTGGGTCAATTCCTAATTCTTTTGCTATATGATGTATGAACATCTCGACGGCAAATATCATCTGAGGCGCACCAAAACCTCTAAAAGCCCCAGTAGGAACCGTATTAGTTCTATACACATCGCCAGATATGGCTAAGTTGTTAATATTATAAACACCAGTTGCCGCTATCATGGCACGTTGTAATACAACACTAGAAAGACCGATATTAGCACCGCCATCTAATGACACATGAGCTCTAAACCCAAGAATGTTATTTTGTTCATCTATGGCTGCTTCCATTCTAATTGTAGAAGGATGTCTCTTGGTTGTATAAGCCATGTCCTCTACTCTGTTATAGATCAGCTTAATTGGTTTGCCTATTTTTTTAACTGCTACCGCCACTTGGCAAGCTATGAGAGATGGAAATTCTTCCTTACCACCAAAAGCCCCACCAGTTGTGGTTTGAACAACACGCACTTTTTTTTCATCCATACCAAGTGTATTGATCAGTGCATTTTTAACATAGTAGGGACACTGAATTGATCCATATACAGAAATCTTATCCCCATCAGTATCACCGATGACGCCTTGTGGCTCTATATAGACATGCTCTTGATAACCGGTTTCGTAAGTATATTCAATTACTCGATTGGCCGGCTCGAAAACTGCCTCGCCAACACCTTTTTCATAATCATAATGGATAACAGAATCTACATAGTCATATATAGGCGCTATGGCATCATACTCAAATACTATCTGACTGATAATATCTAATATCACTTGCTTATCAGGTCCAACCACAAGTGCAATGGGTTCACCGTAATAACCGACCTTGTCCTTAACAAATACAGGCATATCCTCAAAAATAATCTTAACGTAGTTATTACCCGGAATATCCAGGTAGTCAACGATATGGTAATCTGTGGGCATTTCTGGATAATGACGCCCTATAATAGTGCCACTGGTTATCTCTGCACGAACCGTTTTAGCATATAACATGTTCTCCAGCTTAATGTCATCAATATAGACTGCTTTACCAGTTATTTTTTCATCGTTATCTACTTTGTTGATGGATCTACTGATATCGCTCATGTTTACCTCCTGTAATAATTGCTATGGTCATTTGTAGGCAGTTCTTATAGTCAATCTAATGATGCTTTACTCTTTATTCCGCCCGACGTATTCAATGTTAATCAAAGAATTACTACTGTTATTGCAGCTAAGTTATTGTTGATTTGTTACTGCTTTGTTGTTGCTTTATTGCTTTATTGTTTTGTTGTTTTGTTGTTATATTGCAATTGTTATTCTTACAACTATATTGTTGTTTAATTACTGCTTTGTTGCTGCTTTGTTGTTACTGTTTTGTTGTTACTGCTTTTGTTACTGCTTCATTTATTTACAATCTTAGTATTTTTCATTTTATCCTCTATGTGGTGTAGATTGCCTTTACAGGACATTTGCTGACACATAATTCACATCCGAAACATTTATCATGATTGAAAGTAATCTGCTCTTCAAAACTAATGGCAAAATAGGGACATATCTTTTTACAAAGCATACACTTAGTACATTTATGGGTATCCACATTAAGGGTTCTCGGTATATAACTCAGGTGTTGTTCTAACTGTGTATCAATTACTTCTTGGATGGAACTAAACCCATGCTTTTCTAATGCTACTGGCAAATCAGCAATAATTTTAGCATATAGGTCCTTGCCTTTTAACATAGCAGCTGAGAGCATCTGAACTGCACTAGCACCCGCTAAATGAAACTCAATCACATCCTCAGCACTGGCAATACCCCCCACACCAATGACTGTGAAATCAGGCATGGCTTGCTTGATGGTATAGACAGTTGCAAGGGCTAGATTCTTAATAGCTGGACCTGATGTCCATACAAAACCAGAACTACCACCGTAGATAATCTCTTTACGCACGATATCTATCTTTAAAGTTGGTCCCAAGGAATTAATGGCAACAATACCTGAAGCGCCAGCTTCTCTAACCGCCCTAGCAAAAGCAACTGGGTCTGGAATATGTGGACTGACCTTCATGTAAAGCGGCTTTTTGGTATGCCGTCTTATTTCCCTGACGGTTTCTTGTATCACCGATATGTCCTTGCCCACATAATGGGTGGAAATTTCAAACCCATCTGCAAAAGGCTCCAAGAGCGGTATGAGCATAGTCATATCATCTTTAGTATAACCAACAGATATGATTAAAGGCTGGCCTTGCTTTTTAGTAAATGATGGCAAGATTTCTTCTAACCATACTTCACTCGGATATTCTGACCATAACTCTGAGTTCATGACAAAGTACTTATCACCATAGATACAAGGTCTTGGCACTTTAGCCGCCACTTTTGATATAGTTTTAGTTACCACTGCTCCTACACCTTGTGTTTGCATAAAATTCAATTTTTCCAAATCACCAACAAGTGGACCAGAAGCTGGCATTAAAGGATTTTCAAGCTCTAGGCCATCAAACTTAACATTTAGATTCACGTTTGCTTCCTCCTATATAGTTTCATTAATGCGTTCCCACACTTTTTTAGCTGATACTTTAGCATTCTGGTATGTATGTTCTAGCAAAGGACTGACCCTATAATCGGTCACCAGTTGTTGCCCTTCACACCATACATGTCTTGGTCTGAAATTACTGAACAAGCCAAAAAACAGATGTCCAAATATATTATCGCCATTCATAGGTGTTGGTGGCTCATATGGAATGAGGAGCATGTCAGCTTCATAACCCTTCTCTAAACGGCCTAACTTACACCTTAGCAGTTCTGAAGTATACTCGTAAGATTGTTGAATACATCTGAGCAGATCCTCAAACCCGAATTCCTTAGGGTCATTATATTTAAGATGCATCCCATAATATAGATTTTGCCA
>JAQICP010000212.1 GCA_027858555.1 Vallitaleaceae bacterium | reverse complement strand
ACTTTTATACATAAGAAAACACCTCTTTTTATAATATTTGAAAGTTCTTCATCAAACTTATAATATCATAAAGTGGTGTTTTCTTGTTTTCTTTATCCGATAGTAACTTTACGCTAGCTTTTTCAGAATAACGATTTAATGCATACATTTTACAGGTATTATCCTTCATAAAAAGTATTCACTGATATTTCACAAATGCTAGCCTAGTTCAATAGATATTCATCAAATAATGCTTTCGCCATAGGCGCTGCAACTGACCCGCCACTACCACCATTTTCCACTAGTACAACAATAGCAATTTTCGGATTCTGGACCGGAGCAAACCCTACGAACCATGCATGAGAATCACCTTGGTCATTTTCAGCTGAGCCCGTCTTTCCTGCAGAAATGTAATCATCGTTGCTAATTCTACTGCCAGTTCCCTCTTCAACTACTGCCACCATATAATCCGTCAGTGTTCTCGTTGTCTCAATATCAAAAAAGGTGTTTTCTATCTTAGGATAAAACTTCTCAATAACTTGACCATCTTCAGCCGCGATATGGTCAATCAGGTATGGCTTCATCAAGGTGCCACCATTAGCTATACTTGCTGTAATTAAGAGATTGTGTAATGGGGTCATCAACGTCTGCCCTTGTCCTATGATGGTTTCAGCAAGACTTGAATCACTTGGTTTAGTAGATAAATTGAATTGACTTTGACTTGATGGCAAAGAACTTGGTATGGGTTGGTTAAATAATAATTTTTCATTCAGATTGTCAAACGCTTTCAAGTCAATCTGCTGACCCAAATAAGCGTATGAAGTATTACATGAATGGGCAAAAGCTTCAAGGAGTGATTCTCTGCCATGAGCAGTTTCATTATAACAATGGATTAGCCGATTCCCAAAATAATCACTTCCCGTACAGAAGTAGAAAAAATCATCTGCCGCGTTAGTTTCTAGATAAGCAGCTGTGGATATGATCTTATAGGTTGAGCCTGGTGGATATAAGCCTTGTGTCGAACGGTTTAATAAAGGCGCACCCTCTATATCCATTATTAGCTCGGTCCAATTAGACTGAATATCATTAGGATCAAATGCTGGTTTTGATACCATAGTGAGAATCTGTCCTGTGGTTGGATCCATTGCAATAATTGAACCATTGTAATCTCCTAACAAGTCATATGCTAATATCTGTAATTCGGCATCTAACGTAGTATACACATTGTCACCTACGCTCCTGTCAGCTGATAACTCTTGAAGCACCTGCTGCTTAAGACTGCTATGGGATTGAAGCAGATAGGTTTCTGCCAATTTTTCAACACCCATGCCACCTTGTTCACTATACCCTACTACGTGAGCAAAGACATCATTATATGGATAGGACCTGATCATATCCTCATTATTATCATTTTTAGTTGTAGCTAAAACTACCTCATTTCGATCATATATATTACCTCTAATAACCGTATTTTTTATACTATTTAGTCGGTCGTTATAAACATTGATGCTATCGTTGAATGCCGGTCCAATGAGATAAAACACATTATAAACAATAAGACTGGCTATCAACAAGAAGAAAAACCATTTTAAAATTCGAAAGGTCCTAGTTTTTTTCTCCATCATAGTCCTCCTCATTGTCATATTCAGTATCTTCATCGTCTATCTGTTCTTTAGGATGCTGATACTTCGCCCCAAGCCCTTGTACCACGCCTATCATTGCCAGTGTTACCATTACTGACGTACCACCATAGCTAATTAAAGGCAAGGTCACGCCAGTACTTGGAATCATCTTAATAACACCTCCAACAATCAAAAAAGTCTGAATTGCTAAAATCAAACCAATCCCAAAAACCAATATGGTATCAAAAAGATTTTTTATAGGAAACGCTATCTTGCAGATAGTTAAGAACAATAGAATAAAAAGTAAAAGGATGGTTATTGCAAATATATTACCAAACTCTTCTGCTATGCCTGCATAGATAAAATCCGAAATCACAACGGGTACTTTATATGGCAAGCCGTTCGTTAACCCCTGTCCAAACCACCCGCCTGAGTTAATGGCAAAAAGGGATTGTGTTATCTGAAAACCCTGATCGTCAATGTAAGCAAATGGATGTAACCATGCAGTCACGCGTATGCGAACATGACTAAATAGCATATAACCGATAACAGCACCTGCCGCGCCTCCCAGTAGACCTGTGATGAAGTACTTCAATTTATTAGAAGCTAAATAAGCAATGGATATATAAGTCAGGTAAAATATAAATGCACCACCTAAATCATTTTGATAAACTAGTATCCCCAAGAAGACCACGGTTAATATGCCCGATATGACAAGACGCCTGTGATTTATAGGTTTGGCAAAAAACGCAGCTATAAACATAAGATATACTAATTTAACAATCTCTGACGGTTGAAAGCTGACACCACCATATGAAAACCAATTGTTTGCTCCATTAAGTGATATATTAGCCATCAATAATATGCCAATTCCAAAAACAAAATACAAGTATGTTAATTTAGAAAGAAATCTTAGATATCGCATACACACCGCTATGAAAAAGCTTAAAATGAAGCCCACAGCTATGACCTTTGCTTGTCTCACTCCAGAGTCGTAATTCAATCTGCTGATCATAATAATACTAATGATGGCTAACATTTGAACCAGATGCCATAAACCAATATGACTGTCGCCCAGTATAATAAAAATTATCACCCACGTCAGCAATAAAAACAGCACTTGAATAATATACCCTATAAGGTGTTCTTTTTGATTGCCATAGTACATAAACAAAATTAGATGTCCTAAAAAATGCATGACTATCAGCATGACCCTTTGCAAAAATATAGCACCGGCTTGCCATTTTATGTCTGGATATTTTCTATATGAACCATACTGACTAAGAAGAAATATAATAATTGTGATGATAAATAAAAATCTAGCAATACTAACAAAAG
>JAQICP010000208.1 GCA_027858555.1 Vallitaleaceae bacterium | reverse complement strand
CGTAGAAAACAAGAAAAAGGAATGTGAAAATCATGGCAATACTCAGAAAAACAAAAAAAGTTTTGATAATTGATGACTCTGCATTCATGAGAAGGGTTATTTCTGATATAATTAGTAATGATGAAAGACTTGAAGTCATCGGTACGGCCATTAATGGTAAAGATGGATTGAAAATGGTCAATGAACTTGGTCCAGATGTTATAACATTGGATATACAGATGCCAGTTATGAATGGACTAGAGATGTTGAAAATTTTACAAAAGAATCATTCCATACCTGTTATTATGCTTAGTACCTTGGTAAAAGAAGGCGCAAAAGAGACGATTGAAGCCCTAGAGTTAGGTGCATTTGATTTTGTCACCAAGCCAGAGAATATCTACAAAATTAATTCGTCTGAGATAAAAGACAACTTAATTCAGAAGATTATATTGGCTTGTGAATCAAAACATGGTAACCTTGGTGTATATAAACCATTTTCACCATCATTGCGCACAACTGTTCAAGTTGAATCAACAAAGCGAGTTAAAAAACCACAAGATGTTAAAAATTTGGTAGCTATAGGCACTTCAACGGGCGGACCAAGGGCATTACAATCCGTAATACCCTTCCTACCAAGCGTACTCAATTCAGGCGTAGTTGTTGTTCAACATATGCCACCTGGATTTACCAAATCTTTATCAGATCGCCTTAATCAATTAAGTAGCATTTATGTGAAAGAAGCTGAAGATGGAGATGTTATAACCAATGGTACGGTTTTTATAGCGCCAGGGGATAGACATCTAGAAGTTGTTCAAAAGAGCAATGCTTTAGTGATCAGGTTATCGGATGAACCAGCTTACGGAGGGCATAAACCAGCCGTTGATGTCATGATGAATTCGATTGCTAAGATTAAAGGTATCAAATTGACCGGTGTCATTATGACTGGCATGGGATCTGACGGAACTAAAGGCGTGACTGAGGTTAGAAGTAAGAATGCCATGCATATTATAGTTCAAGATGAAGAATCCTGTGTGGTATACGGCATGCCGAAGTCAGTTGTTGAAAAAGGGCTCGCAAATGAAATTGTCACATTAGCAACCATAGCAGATGCTATTATTAAACAATCGGGGGTACTTTAGATGGATATCAGTCAATATCTGGAAATCTTTATCGAAGAAGCCAAAGAACACTTACAAAGTTTAAACACATCTTTATTAGCGCTTGAAAAAGATGCTAACGACAAAGACTTAATTAATGAAGTTTTTAGATCAGCACATACATTAAAGGGTATGGCTGCGACTATGGGCTTTAAGAAGATGAGCGTTTTAACACATAATATGGAAAACGTGTTATCTGAAATACGTAATGATCAGATGCAAGTTGATGTCAAATTGCTTGATATTCTATTTCAATGTCTAGATGCATTAGAGGGTTATGTAGAAAAAATTATCGAAACCAGCAATGAAGGCGATGGTGATTCAGATGCATTAGTTGCTCAGCTTGATGCCAAATTAAAGGCGGAAATGGAACCTGCTACTATAATAAAAGAAGTTGCCAAGGTAGATGGCTTAGAATCAACACCTACAGCAGGAGATGAGCGTGCAGCCAAGCATAAAAAAATGACGGTTACAGATTTTGAAGCTCATGCCCTTAGTAGAGCTAAAGCTGAAGACTATAATTGTTTTGGTATCACTATTTATCTCGCTGATTCATGTGTACTCAAATCAGCAAGAGCGTTCATTATTTTCAGAACTTTAGAGAAACTAGGACAATTAATCAAATCGACACCAGCTGTTCAGGATATCGAAGATGAAAAATTCGATTTTGATTTTTCGTTATTTATCGTATCAAAAGAATCAGCAGAGAAGGTAAAATCTGATCTGATGCGAATAGCAGAAGTTGAGACGGTGTTAATAGATGATATTGAAGGCATTGTTGGTGCACCTGAACAATCTGAAGAAGAAAAAAAAGAATCTAAAAGTGACATCAAGAAAAGCACGGACACAAAAAATAAAGCAGCGACAACTAATCGAACTGTTAGAGTGGACATAGAAAGATTAGACACTTTAATGAATTTGGTAAGCGAGCTCATAATCATAAAGAATGGTTTAGAGACCGTTGAAAATACTGATCAAAATTTCAATGATCAGATTGAATACTTAGAGAGAATTACAACAAACCTGCATGATGCAGTAATGAAAGTTCGAATGGTACCTATTGAACGTGTATTCAATAGGTTCCCAAGACTTATCAGAGATTTAGCGCGTAAACTTGATAAACAAATTGAACTCAATATGACAGGTGAAGAGACTGAACTCGATAGAACTGTTATCGACGAAATCGGGGATCCTTTAGTACACTTGATTAGAAATTCAGGTGACCACGGTTTAGAAATTCCAAGTGTCCGTATTAAAAATGGTAAAGATGCAGTAGGTCATGTGGAACTCAAAGCATATCAAGATGGCAATAATGTGGTTATTGAAGTTGCTGATGATGGTAATGGTATAGATATTGCAAGAGTAAAAGCTAAAGCTTTCGAAAAAGGTACGATTTCTGCAGAACAAGCAGAGGCGATGGCAGATCAAGAAATTATTGAATTATTATTTAGACCTAGTTTTTCTACATCGGATGTTATATCAGACGTTTCAGGAAGAGGCGTTGGCCTTGATGTTGTTAAAACTAAGATTGAAGCTTTAGGTGGCGATATAGAAGTTGAAACTGCCCTTGGAAAAGGTAGTAAATTTATTATCAGATTACCACTTACCCTAGCAATCATACAAGCGTTAATGGTAAATATTGCTGATGAAAAATATGCAATTCCACTTAATTCAATACAAAATATTGAAGATGTTAATATACAAGATATTAAGTATATTCAGAACGAAGAAGTCATTAATCTTCGTGGACAAGTCGTACCGATAGTCCGATTGGATGGCATACTAGAAATTGAACGCGAAGATGACGGACGAGATGTCATCACAGTGGTCATTGTTAAAAAAGGCGATAAAAAGGCTGGATTTGTTGTTGATTCATTAATCGGACAACAAGAAATTGTTATCAAGACACTAGGCAAATTCTTAACTAGCATTAGAATGATTGCAGGCGCTACGATCCTTGGTGATGGTGAAGTTGCTTTAATTCTTGATGTTAATACTTTAGTATAGGGGGTGTCATTATGGCAGAAACAGTGTTAAAATCAGAAGATACAAAACAATTTATTGTAATCAAGCAAGGTAAAGAGAAATATGGCATTAATATAAGTTACATACATAATATTGTCAGAATACAAAGTATTACAAGAGTTCCTAAAGCACCAAAATATATGACAGGTGTTATTAATCTAAGGGGCGAGATAATCCCTGTGATGTCACTTAGACTTCGATTTGGATTACAGGCTGAACCGTTTACAAATACGACGCGTATCATTATTGTTAAGGTAAGTGGCCAAGCAATTGGTATTATTGTAGATGAAGTTGAAGAAGTTATTAATTTGCGCGATACAGATATGGAAATGATTATAAAAGATGCTACGGATGAAAAAGCTAATTATATTTCTGGTGTAGGTAAAGTCGGAACTGAACTGGTGACATTACTGAACATTGAAGGATTTATAGTTGTTTCTAATTAATAAAGGGGACAAGATATGAGTGAACTGAATTTCGATAACATTGATAGTGTACAAATAGACATACTTCGTGAGATAGGTAATATTGGTGCAGGTAATGCAACAACTGCTTTATCACAGATGGTCAATAAAAGAATAGATATGGGAATCCCTGTTGTTAAGATTACAGATTTCACAGAACTATCAGAGGTATTAGGTGGCGCTGAGAATCCAATTGTTGGTATATTACTTTCTGTCGAGGGACAAATTAATGGTATGATGATGTTCATTTTGGAGCAAGCTTCAGCGCATACGCTTATCAACATGCTAATGGGAAGAGAACTAGATGCATTCGAATCGTTTTCTGAGATGGATTTATCTGCATTAAAAGAGATTGGCAATATAATATCAGGTGCTTATCTATCATCTCTGTCGTCTCTAACTAATTTAAAAATCATAGCCTCGGTTCCTTATATGGCTATAGATATGGCAGGTGCGATACTTAGTGTGCCAGCAATAGAATTTGGTAAGATTGGAGATAAAGCCTTATTAATTCAGACTGATTTTGGCGAAGGTGGTAAAGAAAATCTATATGGATTCTTTATTTTGATACCAGATATGCCATCATATAAGGTAATATTGGATAGTTTAGGAGTATACTAGTCTATGGAAATGATAAAAGTGGGAATGGCGGACTTAAAAGCTTGTAAGTTTCCAGATGCTTTAACCACATTAGGTCTGGGCTCTTGCGTGGGAATTGTATTATATGATCCTATCACCAAAGTTAGTGGTATGGCGCATATAATGCTTCCTGATAGTACCAAAATTAGCAATAACAGTAACATTGCAAAATTTGCAGATACCGCAGTTGATCAATTGATTAAGGATATGATTAATTTAGGTGCAAACCCAACAAGATTTGTATCTAAGATTGCTGGAGGAGCGCAGATGTTCTCGTTTAGTTCTAAAAATGAGTTAATGAGAATTGGCGAAAGAAACATAGAGGCTTCAAAACAAAAATTAGCTGATCTAAAAATACCAATTTTAGCGGAGGAAACCGGCGAGAATTATGGACGTACCATAGAGTTCTATTCTGAAACCGGTGATTTGCGTATAAAAACTATTGGTAGAGATATCAAAATCATATAGTAAGGAATAGATTATGTTATTAAAGAAACTCAATTTGTATATCATCATAATTGCAGGCACAATGGTGTGTGTGTTAGGCTTTCTATATGAATATACTTTGACTAGGTTGGCGTATACACTACTGATTGTGTTAGTTGTGTTTTATATACTGACTTCTGTTTTACAAAAGATAATCAATAAAAATATCAAGGAAGCAGAAACAAAAAGGTTAGAAGAAAAAGATATAGATCAAATAGCTGATGATATAAATCAACCAGAGGAAAATGATACTGAAAATATTAATGGTGAGTCTGTATCCCAGAAGAAGACATAAACACTTAATGCTAGCCGGAGGGTATTATGGAT
>JAQICP010000018.1 GCA_027858555.1 Vallitaleaceae bacterium | reverse complement strand
TAGTAGTACTGATGATATAAATAGACAGTAACTTAATTATAACAACAACTCATATAATCTATAGATTATTAACGAAAGGAAAACATATGCTAAAAAGCAAAGAACGTGCATATTTAAGAAGCCTAGCCAATACTATGGAACCTATTTTCAACATTGGAAAGTTAGGCATATCTGCTGACATGACAACTTCTGTTAGTGAGGCTCTAAAAAAAAGAGAATTGATCAAGGTTAGTGTTCTTAAAAATTGTCCATACGATACCAAAGAAATGGGTGAAATGCTATCAGAAAGAACTCGTTCAGAACTTGTACAGATAGTTGGCAAAAAAATAACGCTGTATAAGCGAAATAATGACGATCCGACTATTATTTTACCTAAATAGTTCGATATATATATTAGTGCATAAATCTTAAAGGAGACTGATATATGATAAGACTTAAGAGAATATACCCAATTGGAAGAACCGCTATTATATTTGTTTTATGTATGATGATGGTTTTAATACCAACAAATAAGAGTGACGGTCATAAATTGAATCTTGAAACAGATAAGCCCAGGACTGCAAAAGTAATTGAAGTCATAGATGGCGAGGTTATTAGAGTCTTATATTACTATTCTGATTTTAAGTTGCCAGAGGTAAAAATTATCAAAATGATTGGTATCAATACATATGGCAAGCAAGAAGCTTATGAACACACACTCACGTCATTACTGGGTCAGGTGGTATTTATATTAGGTGAAGAAAATAATAATTTTCCTAGTGTGAGCACACTTAACGCTTCGTATGCTTATGTGTATAGTACTATGGGCAGATCCATGAATGAAGAACTACTTATGAATGGCTATGCCATGGTTGATCCAGCATTTAAGGATGCCAAATATTATGATGACTTATTAGTTGCTGAGGAACTCGCAAAACAAAGCGAGGTTGGTTTCTTCATGGAAACCGGCGACTTAATACCAGCGATGTTCAATATTAATACAGCCAGTTTTGATACGATGCAGCAATATCTGGTGGATACTACAGATGAAGCCATACAAAAGATCATAGACTATCGCACATACAACATGTTTGAATCTGTTGGCGAAGTGAAATACGCGGATACGAGTCTTAATCATGAGTGGTTTTTGGCAAATCAAGGTATATATTCAGCCATTACTAATTTAAATAATGCCAACACATATGAATTGGCTTCTTTATTTACAGGAGCAGCGGATCCTGGTAGACTCGCAGAAGCAATTGAACAGTACAAGGTGTTTAATGTAATTGATGATATAAGTAGCCTTAAGCAGATAGCCGAAGTGACTAACTATTACTATTCAATAGAACCGTTTATTGATACGAAAAGTGAAAAGCAATATACCAACAGTTTGATCAAAGTGGCCAATGTCAATACCTGCACAACATCTGATTTGATTGCAGCCACTGGTTTAAGTGAATGGTATGGCACCCAGTTAAAATCCGAGCGGTCTTACAATGATTATTATTATAAAAATGTAGGTGAAACCCTGGTACAGGGAGCACCCTTATATACTTCAAATGCATATAGGTACAGTGATAATTTAACAGCTTTCACTGATATTAATACGGCTAATCGTTTTGAGCTTAACACCTTATTTGGTTTGTTCAATGAACTATCCAGTTCTGCTAAAGATGAATTGGTAAGTGATATCATTGCTCTTAGACCATATGACAGTGTTGCAGAATTAAAATTGGCGATTGACTCAAAGTACTATAATGGCATTCAAGGTTATGTGTATGTCACTAGTAATGATTTACCGAAGTCTTTGAATGTTAATTTGGCAGATTCAGCTGTTCTTGACAGCTGTCTGGGTATGAGTGCTTTAGATATGACTTCATATGGTACATATACTAAGAACTACGACTATGTTAATCCTAATGATATCAATTTCAACATTTCAGGCAAAGGATCTAAGATAGCGCTTTACACAGACATTAATACTGCGTCATATTATGAGCTATTGAACTTGAATCGTAATATGTCTGCAGACATAGTGGGTGCAATTATTGAGTTTAGAGAAGATGAGCGGATCACTTCCTTAGATGAAGTACTGTATATATTTACTAAGTATAACCGTTCATACTTATATTTAGAGCTTCAAGATTTTATTGTATTTAATTAAGGTCTTTTAGCGAGGAGATAATATGAAATATGCAATTTTAGGTGGTACCTTCAACCCGATACACACAGCGCATCTTATTATGGCTGAATATGTTTTTGCGACAGGGCTGTTTGATAAGATTCTCATCATGCCCAGTGGCAATCCGCCTCATAAGGCTGGTTCGAATAGAAAAAAATCAGATGCAATCAATAATAATCTGGAGACGAATATTGTTATAGATAAAAAGCATCGATTAAATATGTGCGAATTAGTTGCTAACCATAAGGATTATTTTGAAGTATCCACCATGGAACTAGACCGCGTAGGGCGAACCTATACAGTCGATACCATTGAACGTTTATTAGAAGAAACAGAACATACTTATAGTATGATTATTGGTGCGGATTCACTCATGAACTTGGAGAAGTGGTATCAACCCAAGCGACTACTTAGCTTATGTGATTTTGTTGTAGTTGATAGAATCACTAATACAAGTGATGAGGTTATAAAACAAATTCAGTATTTGGAAGAAAAGTATGAAGGTAAGTTTACTAGGGTGCCAATGCCTTTGGTAGAGATATCTTCAACAATGATTCGGGAACGTATTAAAAGCCGTCAGTTTATTACGTATTTGGTTGATAAAGCGATTGAGGCTTATATTATTGATCACGAATTGTATCTGGTCAATGATGAACAGTCTACAAAATACAAACAAAAAATAGAAAAGTCTTTGAAGAAGAAATTAACCGACAAACGGTTTGAACATACAATGGCTGTTAAAAACGTGGCAGTGAGTTTGGCTAATCATTACGCTGTTGATGTGAACCAAGCAGCCCTTGCAGCCATGTTGCATGATTGTGCCAAGAACCTAAATGATACTGAAATAGAGAAGTATTTCAAAAAATATAAGATTAAGCCAACACCATCTGAACTTAATAATTCAGATGTGATGCATGGTAGTTTAGGTGCAGCTATTGCTAATGACCAATATGAGATTATTGACAGGGAGATTCTAGATGCAATTACCTACCATACCACCGGAAGGGCAAATATGGGCGTTTTAGAGAAGATTATCTACATTGCTGATTACATAGAGCCTGGACGCAGGAAAGCTGCTAATTTGGCCAGATACAGACAATTAGCCTATCAATCACTAGATCAAACCATGTACCATATTTTAAAAGATTCCCTTGAATACTTGCATAAAAGTGATGTTAAGGACATAGATTATAGAACTGAGGAAGCTTTTGATTATTTTGAAAAGCGCGTACTCACAAATCAAGATTAAGAATAGGAGCACACATGGCAGGAAAAGTTAAACATAAAGGCAAAGAATTAAGTTTACTCATGGCAAAACTAGCATACAAGGCACTTGATGATAAACAAGGTGAAGATATCAGAATACTGGATATCTCTGGTGTAAGCGTTTTAGCGGATTATTTTATTATTGCACATGGTAACAATAAAAATCATGTAAAAGCACTAATTAATGAAACAGATCGCTTACTCAGTAAAGAAGGATTTGAACCTAAAAATATTGAAGGTAATCATAATGGTTCATGGTCACTGATGGATTATGGCGACATGATTGTACATATTTTTGGGAAAGAAGACCGATATTTTTACGCGCTTGAACGCATATGGGCGGATGGTAAAGAGGTAAGCATGGTCGAAAGTGATGTTGCGAAAGTGGCAGAAGATGAAGTGATTGCTACAGATGAAACCCCTGTGCTGAAGAAAAAGGCAGTTAAAAAAACTGACGTTTAAGAAAAAAATTAGAAGTATAAGGCATGAAATAAGCGCTATATATAAAAAAACGGCTATACATGAATTACTAGCAAAACTCATCTATAGTCGTTTTTTGTGATTGAAAATTAAAATCTTCTATATAAGCCAACTACCTTGCCTAAAATCAGCAGGTCACTGTTGATAATAATTGGGTCCATATTATCGTTCTCAGGTTGCAAGCGTATGTGATCAGATTCTTTGTAAAATGTCTTAACAGTAGCGGAATCTTCTATCAAAGCTACAACGGTATCACCATTGTAAGCACTGTTTTGTTTTTGAACAAGAATGTAATCATTCTCATATATACCCACATTAATCATGCTTTCTCCAACTACTTCAAGCATAAACAAATCAGCATTAGGCACAAAATGCACTGGAACAGGAAAATAATCTTGTATATTCTCTTCAGCAAAAATAGGTTCTCCAGCAGCAACACGACCGAGTATTGGTACGTTAACCATCTCTCGCCTAGCCAATTGGAAATCATCATCCACAATCTCTATTGCTCTTGGTTTTGTAGGATCGCGTCTTATCAACCCTCGCTTTTCAAGTCGTTCAAGATGTCCGTGAACCGTAGAAGTTGACTTGAGGCCAACTGCTTCTCAGATCTCCGTTACTGATGGGGGATAGCGCTTTTGAATGGTTTCTTGTTTTAAAAATTCAAGAATCTTTAGTTGCTTTTCACTAATGTCTTTAGCCAATACGTTCACCTCATATTCTTAATCCTTGTCAGAATGTATGTTCTATAGTATTATAGCATGTGTTTTTGAAAAAATCAAACAAATGTTCTTGTTTTTGTTGACAACAAACAGATGTTCGTATATAATTGATTTGACGAACAAACATTCGGTAAGCGAGGTGCTAATATGAATCGAAGACTTAGAAGAAAAAGAATTAATCAACTTAAATTATTAATGTTATTGATAGTAACTGTCTTTGTTCTGGTTATGTTATCAAGCTTTGCATTTAGTGACAATACCATCAAAGGCGCTGAAGTGACACTCAACAAATCATATACTGAAGTAGTTGTCTATTATGGCGATACGATCTGGGATATTGCAGAACAACATTATGACCCTGATTATTATAATTTGAAAGAGTATGTTAATGAAATCTTAGCAATTAATAGTATGAGTAATGCTTATCTAGAAGCAGGACATACAATTATGGTACCAGTGGTTTTAGAATAGCAGTATATGTATTTAGGGCATCAGTGAGTAT
>JAQICP010000015.1 GCA_027858555.1 Vallitaleaceae bacterium | reverse complement strand
TAACAAGGCCTACCCGGCAACAACAGTTGTTAATTATAATCTAATCACTTCAGTCGGAAGTGTGGAAACTACAGTTCAAGAAGAAATCCCAACTAATGCGGTTGTCGTTCATACACCAGTAGTTTGTACGGCCTCTGTGAATAATGACATGGAGAATGATCAATCAGTGGAAATGGATGAAGGGTACATGTCTGTAATTCTTGGGAAATCCACTTCATTTGGACTGTCTACACTGGGAACGCATTTAACCATTCCGGGCTATGGTACCAATGATTATACTAGCTATACGACCAGTAAACAGGTGAGATTTCCATTTGACATATATATGAATGCGACGCACCAGAATCCTTCGAAATACTTGGCAGCTAATACATGGTGTCAACTACCTTTGTCTAAGGAAGCGTTTGACATCTATGTGCCTACTTGGGTAGATGAGGGGATATACGAGGTTGAATTTCGAACGGTTAGTTTGAATGCTGTGGGTACGGGAGCAACTCAAGAGTTGGCAAATTATAACCCTGAATTCTATGTGGCAATGGCGACTGTTGATGTTGAAGTTAAGGGTAGATTATATGGGTTTACGATTACCGATATAAATGATTACCCAGATTGGGAAAGTGTATTTCGTGAAGATGAGGGCGAGACAGAGCATTCAGATAATTATTACTACGGTGGTGTTAATACACTAAATGGACCAGATGATATTGAAGAGGAATGGACGGTGCCAATTATTGCAGGTAGTCATCCAAGTATAACGGGAAAAGGTCCTCTGAAAACTGGATATGGATTCGAATTTGAATTGGAAACAATAGGTAATTATGCAGATGATTTGGCTTGTATTAGTATTAGTCCTGAGTTTACATATATGAGTTATGACGGTAGTGTTCGAATGCCGGTAGATCTATATTATAATGAGTACTTTACCAATGCTATGCAATATTTTGTAAAGATAGATGATTTAAAGAATCGTAAGAATACCAAGTATATTATGCTAGGCGATGATTATCGTAACGTGGCACAAGAAACGATTGTTGAAACAGTCAGTATCTTAGGCATAAGTGCGAATGCATTTCAGAATGATAAAGCTAAATTGGGTTGGTTTGATTGGCTAGTGCTGTCAAAGCCACTAAGAACTTTTGTAGGGGAGACCAGTAATCTGCCAGCCAACATTGATCCTGATGAGGCACTCGCCTCGGTCCAACATTGGTATGGGGAATATTATTTGCCTAATGATCTCTTTGCAGTCCCTTTGGATTATGATGTATCAGGTTATAGCAATAGTCATGGGGGCTTAGATGGGAAAGAAGATTTTTGGCTTAAGGACGGCTATATCGCGGTTGGTTTTGATATAGTCTCAATACAAGATGGAAATTTTGACGTGCCAGTACTGAGTTATGGGAATGGCATATCTAGTATGTGGGAGATCGAAGGATATGTCGATAATAAAGTGGACTCGAATGGCATGAACTTAAGTTTTAATACAGGGGATATCATTATGTATGATATAAACCATCATTCGGATGAAGATTATATTAATGGTGGAACACACTAAATACATTGAAGGGAAGCTAATTTGTACACACATCTATTTACATTCTTTGAGGAGGAAAATTAACAATTATGAATAATAACCAAGTTGTACAGATAATGATTGCTCTGTCAGATGGGATTAATCCAATGACAGGTGAAGTGTATGGTAAAGATAGTCCGTATCGAGACAAAGATATATCAGCTGCGCTAATATTTGCTGCTGATACTTTGAGTAAACAAGTCAAGGTAACTAAATATGATGAACCAATGCAGCTAACCATTGAAGATGAGATACTATATGAAATGCTTCGAAGTTGGCGACTTAGATATTCAAAGCGATACGATATGCGTCTGTACCATATCTTTTCAAATGAGTCTTTAAGGCTAATTAGTTTCTATAAGCCTAAAGATCAAGAGCAATTAATGAAAATCAAAGGTGTGGGCACGAAAAAAGCTACAAAATATGGCGATGATCTCTTTGAGGTTATCAATGCCAGAAGACACGCTGTTTAGTTTGACTGACTGACAGATGAAAAGCCGTAGAATTGTATGTTCAATTCTGCGGCTTTTGTGTGCAGCTATATTGGTAATTGGGGACGGACTTCAAATTTACACCTTGTAAATTTGAAGTCCGTCCCCAATACATTATTTTATATACGCCCCAATCAGACCAACAATCATATCAACGCCATTTTTCGAGCCACTAGCTTTCATTTTACTGATATAGGTCTCTCGATTAGTCTGAACCAATTCGATTGCATTAAGAATGCTAGCAGAATTCACATCTTCGCTAGCTAATACATAGCTAAATCCTTGCGTTTTGAAAGATTCTGCATTGAGTATCTGATCACCTCGACTTGAAGCGGCTGGTAGTGGTATTAGGATATGGGGTATATGTAGAGCCAGTATTTCAGATAATGCATTGGCACCAGCTCTTGAAATCATGAGATCGGTTATTGAAAAGATATCGGCTAATTGCGCTTTGATGTATTCATATTGTGCGTAGCCAGTCCTACCTATAAGTGTTTCATCTATATGACCTGCGCCACATATATGGATAATCTGATACTTAGCAAGTAAGCTGTCCAGCGATTCTCGAATACTTTTATTGATAGCGACAGCGCCTAAGCTACCACCCATAATCAATACAATTGGCTTTTCATTATTAAGTCCTCTGTACGCATAGCCTTTTTCTTTTGAACCAGATAATATGGATTCTCTAATGGGAGAGCCAGTGTAGACAGCTTTATCGCGTGGGAGGTATCTTACAGTATCTGGAAATGTGGTGCAGACTTTCGTTGCCATAGGAATACATAGTTTATTAGCCAGACCAGGTGTAATATCCGATTCGTGAATAATCACAGGAATGCGTCGCAATTTGGCTGCGTATACAACTGGCACACTCACAAATCCACCTTTTGAAAAAATTATGTTAGGCTTAAAGCGGCCTAATATATGAATTGCTTGAAAAAAACCCCAAAAAAACAAAAACTGGACAAAAAAAAAAAAAAAAAAAAAATAAAGACACAAAAAAC
>JAQICP010000085.1 GCA_027858555.1 Vallitaleaceae bacterium | reverse complement strand
ATTTTGAACTTAGGTTCAGTAGAGAACTAGGGCATATCTTAGATGTCAGTAAAGCGGGTACTTTGATGATTAAGGGACCAGTTTATCATAATTTCTGGCGAGCGACAATCGACAATGATTACCTCTATATTATTCGGGACATGTTCAAGTTCCTTGATAATAAGTGGTTAGGAACAAGATGGAAACGGGCTATGGAAAAAAATACGCTAAAGGCATGTGATGTAAGTGTTCAGGGGCAACAAGTGAACATACTGACGAAGCATAAGATGCCAGGCATTAAAGGTACCATAGATACTGAGTATAAAATATATGAAAATGGGTACATCCATATTAAATCTACCATCATTCCAAAGCATGATTTGATACGATTTGGTCAGTCCATGCTATTTAATAAGGAACTAAGCCAAGTGGCGTGGTGCGGAAGAGGACCCCATGAGAATTACATAGATAGGTGTTCGTCAGCTTACTATGGCATCTATGAACTACCTGTAAGTGATATGACACATTACTATCTAAGACCACAGGAGAATGGTAATCGAACAGGTATCAAGTGGCTGGAATTAAAGCAAAGTAAAGCGTTGGGCAACAATATGAGTATGAGATTTCAAAACGGCGAAGGCGAGCTAAATGCCAGTGTATGGCCATATACCATACAGGACCTTGAAAAAGCAACACATATCCATGAGTTGAAGGCGACCATAGAAGATCATGAGGATGAAATGCAAACCTATTACCAAATTAACATAGACGCGGGCCAAAGAGGTGTTGGTGGTGATATTCCAGCCATTGCCATGCTTAAAGAATCATATAAAATGAAGAAGAATCAACCATATCAACTGGATTATTGGATTCAGATATAGGAGCTATGAATATGAGCGAAAAGAGAATCAATCTAGTTAATCATGAAAAAGGTCAAGGTACTGATGGTGAGTTGAGTCATACGTTAGGGACAAAAAGACACACACATAAAGATCGACAACTTAAAAAAGAACAACGCATCGAGGGCATACTTGATATTGCTATGGATTACTTTCTATCGGTGGGCATTGAGCAAACCAACATGAGCGATATTGCAAAAGATGCAAGCATCAGCAGAAAAACACTCTATCAATATTTTAAGTCCAAAGAAAAAATCGCCTTGCAGATAGAACTTCGAATATTTCAGATATACCATGAGTTTCAGCTGAAAATAATGGAAGAGCTTAGTGGTAGTGGCTATAATCAACTAGTCCAGTATTTTGAAAAATCAGTGGGGTTTATGGCTGATCACAGAGATATGATTCGTTTCACAGGGATTTTTGAGTATTATTTTAGTGGAGACAAATCAGATGCAAGATCAATGGGGAGTTCAGATACTAGCTCAGTTGACAGTTCAGATGGCAGTTCAGATGACGGTTCTAATGTTACTCAAAGTAAAAGCGATCATGGCAGTAATCATAATAAAAAAGGTGAAAAAAGTGGTAATCAAGAAAATTATAATGATGTAGAATTTTATGAAGTATTTTCAAGTATTGTCAATAAAACCAGTGGTGGTTTACTGAGCATCTTACAGCTTGGTCTGGCAGACAACAGCATCGTATCAGATATAGAGCCGCATTATCTTGAAAGAACCATCTCGGATTCCTTACTCAGCTTGGCACAAAGGGTGATATCTAGAGGACATCATCTTGACAGCGAGCATCATATACATTCAGAAGAAATGATACAGTATCAGATTAAATTATTCTTGAAGGCATTAAAAGCATAAGTATATTAAAAACTAAAAAGCATAAAGGCACAAAAGCGTAAAAGCATAAAAGCACAAAAGCACAAAAAAATAGACGTACTCACAGCTCAATCTACAAAACGAGTGGGTACTTTATTAGCAAAAAAAACATATGGCGATAAGTCGCAGCGGAGGGAACATGAAAAAGCGTACTGGGGAAAACACATCAATTAAACAGGGTAATAACATTCAAACTGGTGATATTTCAAAACAACAGGTATTACCAAAATCATTATCGAAAAGGTTAAAAGTCGCTTATGCGTTAGGTCAATATGGCTGGTCACTGATTATTGGATTAATTAACATATGGCTAGTCTGGTTTTATAACCCACCAGCAGGAGAAGCAGGGGCACTGAGTGTACATCTCATACCACAAAACAGATTCTGGGGCTTTTTAACAGTTATTGGGCTCATTACTATGGCGGGTCGTTTGCTTGATGCAGTCACAGATCCACTCATAGCAACCATGAGTGATCGCTCTGAGCATAAGAAGGGGAGAAGAATATCCTTTATGCAAAAAGGGGCCATTCCATTTGCTGTAGTAACAGCCCTTGTATTCTTTGCACCAACTCAGTATGTGTCTACCCTTAACGTGGTATGGTTAACGGTGACATTGCTATTATCTTTTGTGTTTTATACGGTCTATGTGACACCTTACTTTGCATTGGTTTCTGAGTTTGGCCATACGTCAAAAGAGAAGTTGGACCTGGCCACCTATATTTCAGCCACTTGGTTTTTGGGATACGCAACTGCCAGCTTTGCATCTTCAGTATGGGGTATCTTCGAAGGCATGGGTATGGAGAAATTATGGGCGATTCGATTGACCATGGTAATATTTGCTGGCATAGGTTTGTTGTTTATGATGATTCCGGTTATGTTGATTGATGAGAAGACTTATTCAAGTTCAAAACCCTCTGCTGAAACGGTCAAAGAAGCCTTTAAGGCGACTCTTAGTAATAAGAACTTTAGGATATTCGCTTTTTCTGACTTGTTTTATTGGTTCGCCGTGACGGTTTTTCAAACTGGAACAGTTTATTATATAACCGTACTAATTGGGCTTGATGAATCATGGACGGGTATTGTTGTTCCCGCAATTGGTGTGTTATCATTCCTATTCTATCCAATAGTGAATCTAACGGCTAAAAGAATTGGTAAGAAGAAGATGCTTATCGGCGCATTCGTCGCATATAGTGTGGTTTTCTTGTATTCCAGTTTACTGGGTACATACGATTTGGCATCTGAACCACAAGTCTATATATTCATATTGATGACTGGCCTACCTATGGCAATTCTTGGAATCTTACCTAATGCCATGATTGCAGATGTGGCAGATTATGATGAAAAAAGAACAGGTGTGGCAAGACAAGCTATGTTTTTTGGTACTAGAACCTTCATGAGTAAAATGGGACAGATGTTAGCTATGCTTGTGTTTGGATGGATTATTACTTATGGTAATAGTGCAGAGCATCCAATTGGTATCAGAATGACGGCTGTGATTGCTGCAGTGGCTTGTCTGGTAGGTATGGTTGTGTTACTATTTTACAATGAAAAAGAAGTTTTGAAAGGAATTGAATCGGATGATTAATAATGTACGGAGTGTCACATTTGTAGATGAACAGGATAAGCATTTTACAAGTAACAATGAATTTTTCGTATCTCAGGATGGGCCCAAAGTTTCGGTGCGTGTGAAAGCTCCAAGAGACATGAAATTAAAAGCAATCAGATTAAGTTTTGAAACACATCCATTGATGAAGCAGAAGATGATCAGTAATGGTTATCAATCATGGACTGAGGGTAAACGATTGGGTAGGCGTGATAGAATCAAACCACTATTTCAAGTGGCACAGCTGTTCAATCTGGATAAATATGGGGATTACCATTTCTACAAGCCGTCACATAGGACTGGTGATATATTTTCCCATGAGTTTACTGTATTTAATGGTGAAAAAGAGCACTTAATGGTTAGTTCTTTGAATGCACAAAAATTTTACGTTGTGTTCGAGAGATCTTATCATAGGGATACGTTTATTGCCCATCTTGATGTAGCTGGGCTAGAGGTTAAGAAGGATGATATCCTTGACGTGGGTACTTATTATTTTGAAGTTTCAAAGGACGAAGCTGTTCTTTATGATACCTTTGCGTCCTATACCTCGGGTAATAGAGAACCTGGTGAAATCTGCAATGGCTGGACTAGTTGGTACAATTATTACACCAATATTGATAACGATATCATTCACCACAATATAGAAGCATTAAGCGAAAGTCCTATCCAGTTTGATGTGTTTCAGATAGACGACGGGTATCAAAAAGCCGTGGGTGATTGGATGAATACTAATGACAAATTCGAAGATGATTTATTGCCGATTGTTGAAAAAGCAGTCGCAAATCATATGAAACCAGGTTTGTGGTTAGCGCCTTTCATCTGTGAAAAAACATCGTTTATTTATCTGGAGAAAAAGGATTGGCTATTAAAAGATGATAAAGGTAAACCGTTGGTTGTTGGTTTTAATCCAGGTTGGAGTGGCAATTTTTACGGACTTGATATATATAATGAAGAAGTTCGAGCCTACCTTAGAGCAGTTTTTACCAAGGTGTTTGATGAATGGTCTTTTGAGCTGGTAAAACTGGACTTTTTGTACGCTGTTAATATACTGCCAAGAGTTGGCAAAACTAGAGCGATGGTCATGAAAGATGCCTTAGATTTCCTTGATGAAGTATGCACAGGTGAAATACTAGGCTGTGGCATACCGATCGGATCAGCCATGGGGAATGTGGAATACTGTAGAATTGGAGCGGATGTAGCACCTTATTGGGAAGATAAGAAACTTAGGTTTGTAGGGTACAGGGAACGAGTTTCCACAAGAGCTGCAATCTATAATACCCTTAATCGATACAACCTGAATGGACGATTCTTTAGTAATGATCCAGATGTGTTCATAATAAGAGAAGATAATAATAAATTGTCTGAAGATGAAAAATACACGTTGTTTATGGTTAATCAATTATTAGGTGACTTGGTATTTTTTTCAGATGATATCAGTCTTTATGATAGTGAACACGCAATGATTCAATCTGCCAATCCAATACCTAGACCGTCAGATGTTGTGATTAGTGAAGAAGATGACTTGTATCAGATTAAGTGCAGGGTGAATGAGCATCAGTACACGGCATATGTCAATATGTCAGATGAAACACAAATAGTAGTTCTTGATAGACAATATTATTATAGCAAGAAAACAGGCTTCATAACTAATCAAGAAAAGCTGTCAATCAAACCTCATGAGAGCTATCTGTTCTTTTGTTTTGATGAGCTATCAGTGGATATACAAGGATTACAAGATGGGTATATCATACCTACAGAAGCAATCAGTTCATATAGGGTGATAGATGGTCATATTATTGCAAGTTATGTTGATGGCTATACGCCACTTGGAAGCATGTGTATCTTATCAAAAGAACCCCTTGACTTGAGCAATGTGGTGACTAATACCATCTTAGGCAACAAGGTAGGCAGCTATTACTTTTATAGCATCATATAATACATAAACCTAGCACTTTCTTACCACATTCTGATTCTATCTTATGTTATAATGAAAACAGATGTAGTGGGAAGGTGCTATTATGAATTTTTTTAGTATTGTAAGAAAACGTACATTGAAGGTTATCTTAATCGCCTGTATCATCGTGGTTATAGGTGTTTCTTTGGCATTTACATTATACCGGATTAGTACATTTCAATCATATCTTGACACATTTCGTGATAACTATTTTCAAGAAAAAAAAACCCAAGTTCATACAGAAGTTCAGCGTAGAATTTCAGACATTGATTATTATGAAAAAACGACTGATGTAATCCTAGAAAATGAGTTAGTGAGTAGAGTTAATGACGCTATTAATATCGGCGATGGACTTTTTGATGAGATAGATAATGAAGCCAATTTTAAATCTACTTTTATAGAGGTGATACGTGATATCCGGTTTTTAGATGGGGTAGGTTATTATTTTATTGTCGATTTAGATGGTGTTAATCTGTTACAGGCAGAAAATCCGGAATTAGAAGGTCAAGACCTATGGGGTTTAGAAGATGCTGATGGTAATCGCGTTATACAAGATCTCATTCGTATTGCAACTAATCAGGGTCAAGGTTTTTACGAATATAAGTGTACAAAACCAGGCTTTGAAGGTAATAATTATGAGAAAGTTGCATACATAAAGTATTATGAACCTTTGAATGCACTAATTGGCACAGGCTTATACCATGATGACGTTAGTAGGTCTGTTAAACAACAAGTATACGACCGGTATCAAAACTATACTTATGATGAGGAAGGCTACTTGTTTGTAATGAATTACGAGGGCATTGCAAAAGTTTTTTCTGATGAGACATTAATTAATGAAGATGTCACCTTTTTAGTTGATGCGGATGGTACATCGTTACATACATTATTTATGGATGCAATTGCTAATCCAAGTTATGGTGATTTTGTTGAATATGAGTATTATAAACCTGGAACTACTATAAAAGCTAACAAAGTATCGTATGTGGAGGCTTACCCAGCTTGGCAGATCTATATCGGCACTGGGTTTTATATGGATGATTTTGAGAATGCAGTTGCCAAAGACAAAAAAATGGCATTCAAGCAACTAATTATGGAATTAGTCGTATTTATTTTATTGACTATCGCTATTAGTATTCTGATTATTGCATTAAATCGTAGAACATTGAATCATGCTCAAAAAGCAGCCATTGATGCAGAAAAGATATATGAGACCCTTTCAGAATTATCTGCTGAAGGTATGGTCTTATTCACTAAAGAAGGTGTTATTGAAGATTACAATCTAAAAGCTAAAGAACTTTTTAATCTGGATGATGATAGCGAGTTGAAACAAATCAGTGATTATCTTGAAGTTGATTTTAATATACTTGAACAAAAAAAATATGGTCATATTAATGATGGTAATAATACGACACCGGTTGAATGGTATCTGAAGACCATTCGTTACGAGGGTGATGATTATCTTGTTTTATATGTTGGTGATATGAGCTCAAGAATAGATTACGAAAAAAAATTAGAGTATTTAGCTACCACGGATATGTTGACAGGGCTTTATAACCGCAGATATTTCATGGAGAATTATCATCATGAAATGGCTTTAATCAACCGTTATGAATCATCCACATGTATAGCAATGATAGACTTGGATTATTTTAAGAATATCAATGATAGATATGGGCATAGTACTGGTGATGAGGTTTTGAAGATTTTCTCTCACTTACTTAAAAAGACATTTAGAGAATCCGATCTTGTGGCAAGATATGGTGGTGAAGAGTTTATGATCTTAATGACAAAAACTTCACTTAATCAAGCACGAACGATACTCCTCAGATTCAGGCAAGTTGTGGCAAAACAAGATTTTAATAAGGGTATTGAGTTAACATTTAGTGCGGGCTTGTTGGAGATTAATACAGATATAATCAGTGAAAATCCAGAGGTTCACCTTAATGAAGTGGATGAACTACTCTATAAAGCAAAATCTAATGGGCGAAATCGAATAGAAACGCCATATAATTAAAAGACAGTGTTATAATACAGTGTTGAAAGATAGTATTAAAAGATAGTATTAAAAGATTATAATTTAAGATAGTATTAAAAGATTATGGATCTTAATAAAATTTTAATTGACATAATAATCAGATATGTGTAAAGTAAGTTAATGAAAAGATAGCTAAGGCTACAAGGAGGAACGATATGTTTAATTTATTCAGTTTACTTGGTGAAACTGCTGACACAGGTGGCGGTAATAGTACTTTATTCTTTGTTGTAATTTATGGTGCATTTTTTGCATTTATGTATTTTGTATTAATACGTCCACAAAGAAAAAAACAAAAAGCAATAGAGAGTATGCAAAAATCAATTAAGATCGGCGATTCAATTATTACTAATGGTGGTCTATATGGTGTAGTTGTAGACAGTGTTAATGATTTGTTTATGATTGATTTCGGACGAGACAAGAGTGTAAGAGTACCAGTTCAAAAATCTGCAGTGGCTGGTGTGAAAGAACCTAACTTAACATTAGTAATAGAAGAAGAAGAATAATATACTGCATTATGAAAGAAGGCTAAGCCTTCTTTTTTTGTCCAAATAGCAATCGCAGGAGATGAACATCTATTGGGTAACGCACCGGGTATCAATCAGATCACATCCAAGTCCCGTGTTTATTTTAGTCGGGACATATGTGCTCGAGAAGTGTTTCAGGGACAAATAACTTACCCTTACCCACACCCAAATCAATATTTTTTTTATTTCGACCATGATAGTCTGAACCACCAGTCATAATAAGATTATATTTCTTTGCCATATCGCTGATATGTTTTTCTTGATTGACATCATGGAGTGAGTAGATAGTTTCAACACCATCCAAACCTGAACCAATCAGTCGCTCTAACAGTTGTTCTATACTCCGTTGGTTTAGTCCATAGAGTGTGGGATGTGCTAAAACCGCTATGCCACCAGCTGACTTGATCATGTCAATAGCCATAGCTGGTGTTAGACGCTCTCTGGGTACATAGGCCACACAGTTATTGCCAATGTATTTTTCGTAGGCTTTTTGTTCTTTATTGATATAGCCTTTTTTAAGAAGGGTTCTACCGATATGAGCCCTGGTGATGACGCCATCGTCACCTTCGGCGCGCAAGTCCTCCATTGTTATATGAAAACCGATATCATTTAATTTCTTTATTATCTTGACGTTTCTTTCATGTCTGGAAGTTTTAATGTCAATTAGGGACTTTAAAAAATCTGCATTGTGGATATCAAAACAGTAACCAAGTATGTGTATATCAAAAGGATACGCAGGGTCGTTCGTAGAAAATTCTATACCAGTAATAACTTTGATTGGAAGATCAGCCGCATAGTTCAAGCCATCGATTAAGCCGTCGATGGTATCGTGATCAGTAATGGCTATGGCAGACAGCTTTTTTTTGAGGGCGTAATCTATTAATTCTTTGGGTGTATCCGTGCCATCTGAAGCGGTTGTGTGTGTGTGTAAATCTATGGGATTCATAAGTACTCCTTATAATTAGTTAAGTGTTTTGATAGCATTATAATAACGGGCATTATTATAGCATACATCATGCTAAAAACCAATATAGGGCGGATCTATATATAGTCTAGTAAGTGTTGAAATTCATTGCATTTTAGCTTTCAAACTAAGAACACTTATGTTATAATACATAAGTTAATAGATACATTGAAAGGGGATTTTACATGAAGCACATAAAAACACTAAATACTAGCACTTTAAAAAATAGTTTAAAAAAAGGTGGCTGTGGTGAATGTCAAACATCTTGCCAATCAGCTTGTAAAACATCTTGTACAGTAGGCAATCAAAGTTGCGAGAATAATCAATAATAATAAGCAGTGGCTTTGGTCGCTGCTTATTCTAACGTATAGAAGGGAAATATAATGATACATCAATTCAAAGTTAAGGACATGTTATTTGCTCTTGACGTCTATTCGGGTGCCGTACATGTTGTAGATCAACTCATGTATGACATACTAGAACGTATTAATAATGGTGAAGCAATAGAGACTATGGTGTTGGCGCTTCAATCTACATATTCTATGAATGACATTAATCAAGCCGTAGAAGAGTTGAATACATTAAAAGACAAGGGTCAGTTATTTGCTGAAGATACTTATCAACCAATAGTTGATTCATTTGCCGACAGGGAAACCGTTGTTAAAGCCATGTGCTTGCATATTGCCCATGACTGTAATTTGGCTTGTAAGTATTGTTTTGCCAGCGAAGGCGAATACCACGGCGATCGATCTATGATGTCTCTAGAAGTAGGCAAAAAATCCATAGATTATCTGGTTACACATTCAGGTAATCGTACTAACTTAGAGATTGACTTCTTTGGCGGTGAGCCTTTGATGAATTTTGAGGTAGTTAAAGGCATTGTAACTTATGCGAAAAGCATTGAAGAATCATATGGTAAGCATTTTAGATTCACATTAACGACTAATGGTGTTCTACTCACTGATGATATCATAGCTTATCTTAATGAGCATATGTATAATGTGGTCTTAAGCATCGATGGTAGAAAAGAAGTACATGACAAGATGAGACCCACACCTAATGGCAAAGGTAGTTATGACTTAATATTGCCAAAGTTAAAGCAAGTGGCGAGTAGCCGCAATCAAAAGAATTATTATGTACGTGGTACGTTCACGCATTTTAATACAGATTTTGCAGAAGATGTCATGCATCTCGCAGATCAAGGGTTTAAACAGATCTCAGTTGAACCAGTTGTAGCTGAAAAACGAATGAGTTACGCATTAACAGACGATGACGTAGAAGTTTTAAAGAAACAATATGATATATTGGCTGAGAAGATGTTAGAATACAAAGAAGCAGGTAAACCCTTTAATTTTTTCCATTTTATGATTGATTTGGGGCAGGGACCATGCGTTATCAAGCGATTGACCGGCTGTGGTGCAGGTACTGAATATATGGCTATTACACCTTGGGGTGATTTTTACCCATGCCATCAATTCGTAGGTGATGAAAACTTTCTACTAGGGAATGTAGATGAAGGGGTTACTAATCTAGAACTACAAAGAGACTTCAAAAATTGCCATGTCTATAACAAAGAAGATTGTACAGACTGTTGGGCAAAGTTCTATTGTAGTGGTGGATGTGCAGCAAATGCCCAACATTTTCACGGTAATATTCATAAAACTTATGAATGTGCCTGTGAACTAGAGAAAAAAAGGGTAGAAATGGCCATTTATCTTAAAGCAACAGAGATAATAGAATAATATGCCTTGACTTGCCCAATGATTAATTTTATAATTTACATTAGTGTGTAAAGAAATCACAATTTCAATTAACTTAAGGAGGATTTATCCATGAAAATGAAGGGGAAAAGCATTTTAATTCTTATCCTTTCAATTGTCATTATTGCTGCATCAGTTTATGTAGCGCTTTTTGGAATAGGAAGTGTTAAGGACGGTAGTGCAGAAAATGTAACATTAGGATTAGACTTAGCAGGTGGGGTTAGTATTACATATGCGACAGCTATTGATAACCCAGATGCTCAAGACGTAACAGATACAATATATAAATTACAAAAAAGAATTGATGAAAAAGGTTATACTGAAGGTGAAGTTTACCAAGAAGGTAATAACCGAATTAATGTAGATATTCCTGGTGTTTCTGATGCGACTCAAGTATTAGAGGAACTCGGAAAACCTGGTTTATTGCAATTTGTCACTGAAGAGGGTGTGGTTGTAGTAACAGGTGAAGATGTAGCGGATGCCAATGCCTATCAAGACTCTGGTGATTTAGCTAGTAGGTATAAGATTGAATTAACATTAAATGACCAAGGAAAAGATAAATTTTCAGAAGGTACAGCAGCTAATGTTGGGAAACAAATAGCTATTATATATAATGATGAAGTTATTATGTCACCTCGTGTTAGCGAGCAGATTTCAGGTGGTATCGCTACGATTACAGGACTTGCTAGCTTTGAAGAAGCTAATCGGATAGCATCTACCATTCGTATCGGTGCACTTCCATTAGAACTCGTTGAACTTAGATCTAATGTAGTTGGTGCTAAGATGGGTCAAGATGCAATTGATACAAGTGTAACAGCAGGTATTATCGGTATCTTAATTGTATTTTGCTTTATGATCGTATTTTATCGTTTACCGGGTTTAATGGCAGACATTGGATTAATATTTTATGCAGCTTTAACAATAATCGTTATAAGTGCATTCGGTATTACCCTAACACTACCAGGTATTGCAGGTCTTATACTTTCGGTAGGTATGGCAGTAGATGCCAATATTATCATCTTCGCTAGAATAAGAGAAGAGCTTTCTGTTGGAAAGACTTTAAAAGCATCTGTTAAAGCGGGATTTAAAAAAGCTACTTCAGCTATCTTAGACGGTAATATTACAACCTTCATCGCAGCAATGGTATTATTATTCATGGGTACCGGTCCAATTAAAGGTTTTGCTGTGACTTTAGCACTTGGTTTAATTGTTTCTCTATTTACAGCACTCGTTGTAACTAGATTACTATTAACAGCACTTGCTCATTTGGGTATTCAAAACAAAGCATTATATGGTTTAGCAGGTGAAAGAAAGCCAATTAAAGTCTTTGAAAAAAGATGGATATGGTTCATTATTTCTATGGTTGTTATTATGCTTGGTATGATTATGTTACCAGTTAATAATATGACAAAAGGCTCACCACTTAACTATGACATAGAATTCGTTGGTGGTACATCAACACTAGTTACCGTTAATGAAGGAGAAGGCTATGATACTTATGAAGCCTTAGAAGCTGATTTATTGGATATGGTTGTTGAGGCTACTGGAGACAGCACACCTCAATTCCAAAATGTTAAGGGTAAAGATGAATTCATCATCAAAACACTTACACTTGATAACACAATAAGAATCACACTTGAAGCTGCACTTATTGATAAGTTAAATATTACGACTGCCAATATTCAGTCTGAAACAATCAGTGCTACAATTAGTAAGGAAATGAAGCGAGATGCTATCTTAGCGATTGTAATTGCTGCAGTTTTCATACTCGTATATATCACTATAAGATTCAAAGATTTCAGATTTGGTATCAGTGCAGTTGCAGCACTTCTGCATGATATACTGGTTGTACTCACGGTCTATACGGTTTTAGGCGTTGCAGTCAACAACTCATTTATTGCGGCGATGCTTACTATTGTAGGTTATTCAATCAATGATACAATTGTATTGTTCGACAGAGTTCGAGAGAATCAACGTCATATGAAACGTGGCGATTATGTTGGTGTGGTAGATCTATCAGTTAGTCAAACCATTTCAAGATCAATCAATACATCATTGACAACATTCACAATGGTATTGGTACTTTATATTGTCGGTGTGGCTTCTATCGAAGAATTCGCATTGCCTTTAATGGTTGGTATCATCAGTGGTACTTATTCTTCAATCTTTATTGCTAGCCCATTATGGGTTATGCTTAAACAAAAAGAAGATAAAAAAGGTAATCTTATGCACCACGGGAAAAAAGCTTAGAAAGAACTCAAGGTGGTTACAATAGCCGCCTATAAGTAAAGTAGTAACTGAGGTAGTGACTGAGGATGAAAATCTAAGGTTGCTACTTTTTTTGGTTATCACAATAAGTCCTATGAAAACCCTTGTGTAGATAAGTGGTGGCGGCCTCCGATTTCCACGTCCATGTGAAAAAGTCGGCGGGCTACATCCCTGTAGCCTTGCTATGTAACTAATCTACACCAGGAACTTCATAGTCGTCATAATACTTATTTGATAAAGTCGCGATGAATGACACATAATGCAAGTATGTTATAGAATAATGTTCTTTATCAAAGATGAGGTTATTACTACAATGAACATACTGCAGAAGCATAGCTATGCTATAAGTGAAGTCAGCGAACATGGATGTGAGCTCCGCCTGTTTGATTCATGGATAGGCTGACCGATAGATGTATTGCTTTTTATACATCGGTAGGTTCAACAAGGCGGCGTAACTTATATCATAGCGACGCGGTTGAATAAGGCACTATAATTTATATCATAGCGACGCGGTCGAATAAGATAAACAACTTATATCCTAACTACGCGGTTGAATAAGTTGAACAACTTAAATGATAGCTATATGATTTGAATGCAATATAAGCTTAATATATACTGGATATTTGAATTATTAATGCACAGAGAATATGCTATAATGGTTCAAGGAGGTAGGTTATGATCAAACAAAAGAGATGGTTTATACAAGAGCAAAACTCAAAATTGGTAGAGCATATAAAGGCGACACATAATCTAGATGATTATCTTGCGAAAATATTAATTAATCGAGATATTATAGAAGATAAAGAAATCGAACGGTTTTTGCTTCCTGATAAGAAGAAATTATATGGTCCATTTCTCTTGAAAGATATGGATAAAGCAGTTGAGCGTATTGTACGAGCTGTAAGCAATAAAGAGTTGATTACAATCTACGGTGATTATGATGTGGACGGTATTACAAGCACATCATTGATTTTTCTTTTTTTACGTGAAATTGGGGCCTTGGTTAATTATTACATACCAGATAGGGTTGATGAAGGATACGGAATTAATAAAGAAGCACTAAAAGAGATTAAAGAACAAGGGTGTCGTGTGTTGATATCTGTGGATACAGGTATTGCGGCATTTGATGAAGCAATATATGCCAAGGATTTGGGTCTTGATATGATTATTACAGACCATCATGAGTGTCAAGGCAGTATACCTGAAGCGTTTGCGGTCATTAATCCCAAGAGACCAGATTGCGAGTACCCGTTTAAGCTACTAGCAGGCGTTGGTGTGACATTTAAACTGGTTCACGGCATAAGTATAGAACTTGGCATCACGAAGTCCATATGGCCCTATCTGCACCTTGTAGCGGTGGGTACCATTGCGGACATAGTCCCACTCATTGATGAAAATAGAATTATGACGAAGATAGCTTTTGATACACTTGGTGCCACTTGGAATATTGGACTGAAAGCTTTAATGGATGTATCAGCCATCAAACCAGAAACCCTGTGTGCCAGTGATATTGGTTTTAGGATAGGACCTAGGCTTAATGCAGCAGGTAGACTTGGCGATGCAAAACGAGGCGTAGAACTTTTTACCACAGATAATGAAGAAGAAGCTATTAGATTAGCCAAAGAGCTAGATGAAGAGAATAAAAAAAGACAGGGCATAGAGAAGCAGATATTACAGGAGGCCCTTGAGATCATTGAATCTTCTGGCATGAATGAACACAACCTGGTATTAGTAGTGGCGGGGCATGGGTGGAATCATGGTGTCATGGGAATTGTAGCATCAAGGATTGTAGGGCGTTATTATAAACCTACCATTATACTATCTATGGAAGATGGAAAAGCAACAGGTTCAGCCAGGAGTATTGAAGGGTTTAATATCTTCGAAGCACTTTCTGCGAGCAAGTCCTTGTTTGAAAAATATGGTGGACATGAGATGGCAGCAGGCATGAGTTTGCCTGAAAAAGATGTGGACGAACTTAGGTTACAATTAAACCAATATGGTAATATACATTTAACAGAGGCGTTATTATTGCCCAAGGTATCCGTGGATTTTGATGTGCCGATTGAACATGTGACTGAAAAATTCATTCGTAATATTCAATTATTAGAACCTTATGGTGCTGCCAATCCTGAGCCTATGTTTTTAATAGACGGTATCGTTCAACAAGCAAGGCGTATCGGAAAAGAGCAAAACCATCTAAAAGTGGTAATTGGACATGAGGATCAGACCCTAGATACCATTGGATTTTCAATGGGGTCAAGTTATGATTATTTGCCGGTTGATACACCCATTAGAGTGGTTGGTTCCCTTAATCTGAATGAATGGCAAAATCGATTCACACCTCAGATGATGGCAGTGGATATCAAATATGCTAAAATATTAGAAGATGATATATCTGAAAGTCTATATATGCTGAGTAACATGACGGATGACCTTTTGGCATATATTAGAGCGCAGAATCAGTTGCCTAGTCGAGATGATTTTAAAATAATTTATCGTATCTTGATGAAATGTGATACGATGAAAACTACGGACATACCGATACTAAGATTATTGGAAGATTTTGAAAGTACCAAGACAAAATTAATTAAACCTTTAATATGTATGAAAGTCTTAAGTGAAGTTGGTCTCGTAAAATATCATTTTGATTATCATACGATAGTATTCAATATGATTCACTTGGATAACGGGAAAAAAGTTGAATTAGAACAATCTAAGTTGTATAATAAACTCATCACACATTAAGAGGAGAGCTAAAATGGATTTAAGATCATTAATTAGAGATGTTGAAGATTTTCCAAAAGAAGGCATCGTTTTTAAAGACATAACCACCGTATTGCAAGACCCACAAGGCTTAAAATATTCAATTGAAAAGATGCAAGAAGCCATAAGCGATGTTGAATTTGATATAGTGATCGGACCTGAATCAAGAGGATTTATCTTTGGTGTTCCCTTGGCTTATAATATGAATAAGGGGTTTGTACCAGTCAGAAAAGAAGGTAAACTGCCTTATAAGACTGAATCAATCAAGTATGACTTAGAGTATGGATCAGCTACAATTGAAATGCATGTTGATAGTATAAAACCAGGCGATCGAGTCGTGGTAATTGATGACTTACTCGCAACTGGTGGCACATCAAAAGCAATGATAGAAGTAATTGAAAAGCTGGGTGGCATAGTGGTTAAGATGGTATATCTAATTGAACTGACATTCCTTGATGGACGAGCTGTAATAGGGGACTATGATATTACATCAATTATTCAATACTAATCAGTGTTATTATAGAAGCAATGGGTTATCCCTTGCTTCTTTTCTATAGAGTTTCAAAGAACCATCTTGCTTTTTTGACAGGGAATCTCTATAATATAGAAAACACTAGATATCTAACTATTAATTCAGTTGATTTACGATAATTTGACAAAGAAGTGGTGAAAATGCCAGACAAACTATATGAAAGACTTATAGAAGAGATAAAAAAATATCATCCATCAGAAGATTTTGAGTTAATTGAGAAGGCATATGCTTTAGCAAAATCAGCTCACATCGATCAACTGAGAAAATCAGGGGAGCCATATATTGTGCATCCTCTTGAAGTTGCGAATGTTTTAGCCCAGCTGGAACTGGACAAAGAATCTATTATAGCAGGAATTTTACATGATGTGATTGAAGATACCGAGTATAGCTTCGATGATATTGCAAAAGAGTTCAGTGAAGAAGTAGCCTTATTAGTTGAAGGCGTAACAAAACTTAACATGTTAGAGTATTCCAATGACAAGGAAGATATCCAAGCCGAAAATTACCGTAAGATGTTTATTGCCATGGCAAAAGACATTCGCGTTATTTTAATAAAATTAGCTGATAGATTGCATAATATGCGAACGCTCAAATATATGCCTGAGCATAAGCAAAAAGAAATTGCCAAAGAAACCCTTAACCTATACGCACCACTTGCTCATAGACTGGGTATTTCAAAAGTCAAGACAGAGTTAGAAGACCTATCCTTAAAATACCTTCATCCAGAAGCTTTCTATGATTTAGTGGAGAAGATAGATACTAAAAAAGATGAGCGCGAAAATTATGTTACGGCAATCCGTGAGGACCTAATTACCCAACTGGATAAAGTAGGTATTAAGGCCGAAGTAGATGGTAGACCTAAGCATTTCTTTTCAAACTATAAAAAGATGATAGCACAGCAAAAGACAATCGATCAGATTTTCGACCTTTTTGCTGTAAGAGTCGTGGTGGATTCTGTTAAGGATTGTTATGGCGTTTTGGGTGTTATTCATGATATGTATAAACCAATTCCAGGTAGATTTAAAGATTATATAGCGATGCCAAAGGCTAACAATTATCAATCATTACATACCACATTAATAGGTCCAGAAGGAAAGCCTTTTGAGATGCAGATTAGAACTATTGAAATGCACCGTACGGCCGAATATGGCATTGCTGCTCACTGGAAGTATAAAGAGGGTAGAACTGGCAAACCTAATAAAGAAAATGCAGAACAAAAATTAAGCTGGTTACGTCAGATATTAGAATGGCAAAGAGATATTTCTGATAATAAAGAGTTTATGGAAGCAGTTAAGACTGAACTGGATGTTTTTACGGATCAAGTATATGCATTTACACCGACAGGTGACGTTATTGACCTTTCTACAGGTTCAACACCAATCGACTTTGCTTATCATATCCATAGTGCCGTTGGTAATAAGATGGTAGGTGCTAGGGTGAATGGGCGTATTGTCAATTTCGATTATGAGATAAAAAATGGCGATCGTATTGAGATACTGACATCACAAAATTCTAATGGTCCTTCTAGAGATTGGCTGAAGATTGTAAAAAGTACGCAAGCAAAGAATAAAATTCAACAATGGTTTAGAAAACAGTTTAAGGAAGAGAATATTACCAGGGGCAAAGAGATGCTCGATAAATACTGTAAATCTAAAAATATTACCATGTCTGATATCATGAAACCAGAATGGATTGATATTGTTCAAAGGAAATATGGTTTTAAAGATTGGGATTCAATTTGTGCTTCTATAGGCCATGGCGGGCTTAAAGAAGGTCAGATTATTAATCGTCTTGTTGATGAATATAAGAAAACCCAAAAGGTAGAAGATAAAGATGTACTCCTTATTAAGGAAGATACGACGGATAGATCCAAGTATACCAAATCAAAGAGTGGTATTGTAGTTGAGGGCTTAAGTGACTTAGCTGTACGGTTTTCAAGATGTTGCAGTCCAGTTCCTGGGGATGAAATTATTGGTTTTATTACAAGGGGGCGCGGTATATCTATTCACCGAACGGATTGTGTCAATATGATTAATCTAAATGAAAATGATCGGGAAAGATTAATTGAATCCGAATGGCAAGAAGTTGAAGAAACGGATAAGAAACAGTTGTATATAACAGAGATACAGATTATTGGATCAGATAGACAAGGCCTGTTAGTGGATATTTCAAAGGTGCTCACTGATGGTGGGACACCAGTGAAAGCTCTAAACGCTAGGTCTGTAGGGACGGATAAGGCTGTATTTAATGTAACCATACAGATTAACGGCGTTGATCAATTAAGTGGACTTATTAAGCAACTCAATAACATTAAAGGGGTACACGAAATCATAAGACCGAACAGTTAGGAGATATGATGAGAGTTGTTGTTCAGAGGGTATCTGAAGCGAAAGTAACTGTAGATGGCGTTATTGTCGGAGAGATTGATGAAGGCATCCTAGTACTGGTAGGACTACAGGCCCTCGATGATGACAAATCCATGGGGTACATTATCAATAAACTGATAGGGCTTAGAATATTTGAAGATTGCGAAGGCAAGATGAATGTCTCTTTATCAGACAGGAAAGGTGCTATTTTATTGGTGCCTAATTTTACAATATATGGCGATTGCAAGAAGGGGAATAGACCTAGTTTTATAAGTGCTGCGAAACCAGATGCTGCTAGAATTTTGTTTGAACGATTTGTTTTCATGGCGAAAGAACGCTATAATTATATTGAGACAGGCACGTTTCAGACTGATATGAAAGTAAGCCTCATTAATGATGGTCCGGTAACATTAATTATCGATAGTGATAGAATTATATAAGGATATATTATGGAGATTATTACAATTACGGTAGGTCAATTAGAGACTAACTCATATGTTATCGCAGATTTTGATTGTATGACTTGTGTGATAGTGGACCCTGCTGGTGAAGGTAAGAGAATTATAGATGAAATAACAAGAGAAGGATTGACAGTTAAAGGGATACTCATTACCCACGGTCATTTTGACCATATAGGTGCAGTGAACCAGTTGGCCACTTATTATGAAGTGCCAGTCGTTGCCCATATGGAGGAATCTAACATGATGGCAGATAGCCAAATGAATTATTCTGTCTACTTTTTGCAAAGAGCCATTGTAAGTCGGGCAGATACATTTGTTGAAGCTGGCGAAACCATTAGTTTTGGTGGCGCTTTAGAATTTATATGTATAGAAGTACCAGGGCACACAGCTAACAGCTTATGTTACTATATTGAAAAAGAGCGAGTGGTATTTACCGGTGATACATTAATGGCGGGTGCTATTGGTAGAACTGATTTTTATGATGGTGATGCGGATACCTTGCTAAATGCTATCAGAAGTGAACTTATGACATTACCTGGTGAGACTGCTGTATATCCAGGCCATGGAGATGATACAACCATTATAACCGAGAAGACTAGTAATCCTTTTTTATTAGGACGTTTTTTATAGATAAAGGGTTCAACTGACTCAGTTTGAAAATCACAGGTATGTAGGAGAGATGATGAAAGTTTATTTGCGCATGGAAGAACTTCAATTTGTAATAAAGACTTTTTTAAGCGCCCACTATCCTGATGAGCAGATTGTGTTTATTAATGATTTAAGTCAGGGCGCTGATTATGAATTCCAATTATCAGATGGAAGAGCTGGTCTTATGTATTATGATAAGGGTGAGCTCAAATACGAGAATTGGAT
>JAQICP010000054.1 GCA_027858555.1 Vallitaleaceae bacterium | reverse complement strand
GAACCGTCTTTATGCTTGTATTCGTAAATATGCATTTATTACATATTATTATAACTTTAAGCTACCCTGTAACATCCATATGCTTCTCTAATATCTGCGCTATCTCCTTCAATCTAAAGGGTTTATTTATACTATCTGTGAACCCAAAGTCTCTAGGTTTTGCCATAATAGGATCTTCAGAAAATCCACTAGAAGCAAACACTGGCACATCAGGAAATATCTCACTAAATTTTGCACGGGTTTCTTTACCGCCCATTCCACCTGGAACAGTCAAATCAAAAATAGTACATTTTATGTGTTTTCCTTCTTCTCTTAAACCTTCGCTTAAATTTAACATTGCATCACCATCGGCTGCTTCAATAACAGTATATCCCATAGACTCTAACATCTTACTTAATATATCTCTTATAAATTCTTCATCATCCATTATTAAGATAGTGCCTTCTCCCTGGTGTTCACTTAAGGCTACTTGCTCATTTAATACCTCTTGACCCATAGAAGCTGGTAAATAAATATAAAATGTCGTTCCTTTTCCAACTTCTGATTCCACCTCAATATAGCCATCATGTTTTTTTACAATAGAATAACAAGTAGCTAGACCAAGACCATTACCTTCAGGTTTAGTACTAAAAAAAGGATCAAATATAGATTTAATCACTTCTTTTTTTATGCCTTCACCATAATCTTTTATCACAATCTCTATATACTTACCCTTCTCTATAGATAATTTTTCGCCATCTCCAATAACTATATTCTTGGCAGATATTTCTACCTTACCGCCTTGAGGCATTGCCTGGGTCGAATTGATCAATAAATTATCAATCACTTGCCCTATTTGATTGCCATCAAAGTCACACAACCATAAGTCGTTTGTGATATCAAACTGACAGCTAATATTGGTTCCAGACAACACAAATAGCACACTATCTTCAATGAATTTTCCTAATCGGCCAGTTTCTCTTTTAGGAATATCACCTTTAGAAAAAGTTAATAACTGTTGTGTCAAATCCTTAGCTCTTTCAAAAACAGTTAAGGCTTTGTCTAAATATTTTACAGCACCATCATTCTCATCAGAAATACTTTTTGCCAATTCAACATAACCAAAGATACCACCTAATAAATTATTGAAATCATGTGCAATACCACCAGCTAATATGCTTAATGAATTCAATTTATCAATACGCTGCATATGCTCCAATAGTTTTTGTTTTTCTAGCTCAATACTCTTACGCATCTGGATATCTTGAAAAGTTCCGACAATTCGTGTATTTTGTCCATTTTCTGACTTCCCTACTGTTTTACCTTTACATTGATACCAATGCCATGTATTATTAATGTCTTTTAATCTAAGCTCTTCATTGATCAACTCTGTTTTATTTTGACTATGTAAATTAATTGATTCCTTGAATTTTTTAATATCATCTGGATGAATATAGTTCAAGAAATCTTGTAGATAATTCACCACAGTTTCTTCTTTATCCTCATCAACCAATAAACTCTGACTTATATATAATGAATCTTTAATGATATCGTAATCCCAAACACCGTCACCTATACTTCCAAGTATATATCTGAATCGTGCTTGATCTGTTCTTAGTTCTTTTTCAAGATTTATACTTACTTTATTATCTAGGAGTTGCAATTCATTATAGATTTTAACGCCTTCTCGATGAACCATAAGATAATTATTTGGTTCGAGATAGAATGGATTAGGTTTGACCAATAATAACTCATTAATATAATTGGGATGAGCATGTATTATTGACTTAATAACAGCGGAAGGATAAAGATTTTTATTATACACACAGAGGTATTGATGGTTTCTATATAATGGAATCAAATCAATATTAACACGAATTTCATATTCTATTAGTCTCTCAAGGGTCTCATATTTGCCATCAAGAGCAAAAGTAGCTTCGCCCAAAATACGAATGCCAACGCAATCTTTATTAGCTTCAACAAATGATTTCCAAAATCCTAGGGTATCCTCGGGCTTAAACTCTCGAGTTCCTCTATAAGTATTCTTAATACTTGACAAAATAAGTTGTCCTTTTTCAATAAAGTAGTCAACATCTATATCTAATTTCTTAAGGTCGTTAATCAATGTTTCCTCATCGTATTCATCAATAACACAGAAAACAATTTCATTAGCATTTAAACCATTTTTAATATATTCAGTTGCAACTATAGCGTAGTCTTCAAATTTATTGTATATTAGACATGTATGATCACCGTGAGACATTCCATGTAAATTATGATGATTACTTAGATTAAAATTGATGCACATAATATCACCTCTTTCGACTAAAAAAATCACAATATATTGAGCTTTAACAGAATACTTCTTCTTCAATTATACGCCTAAATTCATTAAAATAGAATGACTTATCTTCGTAATCTAATATAATACTATACTTGAAAGAATTTTCTTATTGAGATTATTGCTTTTATTTGCCTGATTTACTAAAGTTATAACTCCAAGTACTAGTTTAACATATAACTCAACCATCAAAAAGGAATCATCGAGGACATAT
>JAQICP010000034.1 GCA_027858555.1 Vallitaleaceae bacterium | reverse complement strand
CTTACGATTAGTTTTAGTATGACACTCATTGCCTTGCTTATAATTCCGTTATCAATGGTAGTTGTTATGATGATTGTCAAGCGGTCTCAAAAATATTTTAAGGAACAACAGAAATTACTGGGAAATGTTAATGGTGCTATCGAGGAGATGTACAGTGGTCATACGGTTGTAAAAGCGTATAATGGAGAAGAAAAAAGTGAAGAGGTCTTTGATAAATTCAATAATCAATTATATGGTACAGCATGGAAATCTCAATTCTTATCATGCATGATGATGCCAGTTATGAAAATTATTGGTAATATTGGTTCTGTAGCTGTTTGTGTACTTGGTGGTGCATTAGCTGCAAAGAGAACAATCGAAGTTGGGGATATTCAAGCATTTGTCCAATATGTGCGTAATTTCACACAACCAATTGCACAGCTTGCTAATGTATCTAATGTGTTGCAACAAACCGCAGCTGCGGCTGAACGTGTTTTTGAATTCTTAGATGAAAGCGAAGAAATCAAGGAAGTTGAAAACCCTGCTTCTATGACAGATGTCGTAGGGGATGTTTCGTTTAAAAATGTACATTTTGGGTATAATGAGGACAAGATTATTATCAATAATTTTTCAGTTGAAGTGAAACAAGGTCAGAAAGTGGCCATTGTTGGACCGACAGGTGCGGGTAAAACTACTATGGTCAAATTGCTCATGCGTTTCTATGATGTCACTTCAGGCGCTATTTTAGTGGACAATATAGATATAAAAGATTATACCAGAGGCGATCTTAGAACACATTTCGGTATGGTATTACAAGACACATGGTTATACAATGGCACCATTATGGAAAACATTCGTTATGGACGATTGGATGCAACTGACACAGAAGTTATAGCGGCAGCTAAATCAGCCCACGTAGATACCTTTGTTCATATGCTACCTGATGGCTATAACATGATACTCAATGAAGATGCCTCTAATGTGTCACAAGGTCAAAAGCAGTTGATTACCATTGCTAGAGCCATACTAGCTGATCCGAAGATACTGATTCTAGACGAAGCTACAAGTTCTGTAGATACAAGAACTGAAGTACAGATTCAAAAAGCAATGAATAATCTGATGTCTGATAGAACTAGTTTTATAATTGCCCATAGACTATCAACCATTAGAGATGCTGATACAATTCTTGTTATGAATCACGGTGATATTGTTGAACAAGGTAGTCATACTGAGCTTCTTGAAAAAGGTGCGTTCTATGCAGATCTATATAATAGTCAGTTTGATGTTGAAACCGCAAGTTAAGAAGTATTATTATATAAAGCCGCACTTTTGTGCGGTTTTATTTTTTATATAGTAGGTAGTTCTTTATAGGGAATTCCCACTTTATACAATTTCTCCTCATATTGATTATGAATTGTACATAAAGTTCTTTTGAATCAACAGATTTATATGTTATAATATATCTTAATAAAACTCTAAAAAGAGGTCGTTATGGATAAAATAACCAAAGACAGCATATTCAAAATAGAATATTCAATACATGAGAAAAATCTCAGGTCATATATTATTGCAGGGATTATTGCGCATATTGCTTTTTATATTATGCTGAAGTATATGCTGCATACCCAGGAGATACTAGTGCTTCGATTGATTATCATAGCCCTGTATATGGGCGCTTACTTTTTGCCACGGGCACATTGGAAAACTATTCATAAGATATACTTTGAAGTGGCATTGGGATTAAGCTTGCCAGTATTTTTTATTTTCATGTTATTTTATAATGGTATTGACCTGATATGGTCTACGTCTTTGATCTTTGCGACAGTGATCTATGCCATGATATCTAAGACTGTCGTTGCAATCCCTTTTCATGTCTTATCATATTTTATCATGATTCCTATTTATGGATTATTCTTTTCTTTTGGAAAAGAAGATGTTGTAAAATCAACACCGATTCTTGTGTTGGCTTGGCTAACATTAGTTTTAATTGCTTTAATGAAAATCAAGCTTGAGAGCTCTTATAACAGGCATGAAAGTTTAAAGGAAGATGCGGAACAGCAAAACGAGACATTTTCTTCACTGATCTATGTGGCAAGCGAGTTATCCATGTATGACAATCTCGATACAATCTACCATATGCTTATTGAACGTTTGGTATATATGTTCCCGAGTTCTTCCCTAGGCCTTGTTATAACCAGGGGAGAAGATAAAAAATTCATGAACCAAGTGTATCATGAAGTCAGTAATCAAGATCAGATGTTTATCAAAAAATACTATTCAGAACTTATTGATCCATATGCCCTACGGAAAGTTGCAGAAGATAGTGATAGGTCTGCTGAAGCTATGGATATATTTAAGGATTGGCTTGTATTTAACAAAGAGTATTCTATTCGTAATAATGAAGGCGTTACGACCTATGATATCAGTCTATTTATTAAAAATATCAACATATCAGATAATGAGATTAATATATTTCAGATATTCATGGAACAATTCAAAGGTAGTATTCGAACAAGATTTCAAGCAATTGAATTAGAACGTTATGCAACCACTGACCCATTAACCAAGTTATTCAATCGGAATTCTTATTATGAAACTATTTCTGAGCGCATAGAAAAATATAATGAAAATGAGCCGGTTTCCATCATTTTTGGTGATGTGAATTCTTTAAAGTACATTAATGATACATATGGCCATACTGATGGGGATATGTTACTCAAGACTTGTTGTGATACTGTCCAATCAGTACTACCAGTGGGTATTAAAGCATTCAGATATGGTGGAGATGAGATCGTAATTGTTCTTAAGAACACAGACTTGAATAAAGCTAATGAAGTTATGATAGAACTTGAAGAAGCATTTAAAAAGAAAACCATTATCTGTACCAATGAAGTGACCGATGAACAAAAAGTCGAAAAAG
>JAQICP010000576.1 GCA_027858555.1 Vallitaleaceae bacterium | reverse complement strand
AATATAGGTTTCCGGAACGAGCAAAATAATGGTTTTTAAATGTTTTGTGCTTTAATTTTTGATATACGTTGGATCTTTCTTTTTTTGCACTGTCATACCTCCTCGAATTATGTAAAAGTTATGTTCAAAGTGATTGCCAATTGCAGAAAAAGTTTGTAGCTAGAATATAAAAATTGTTACCGCAAAGCCGCAATCGTTTATTGTATTATATCATATTTTATGAAATTATTCGGGAACTATGATACACTTTGCACAAAAAATCCAGGTAGTTCTCCATGGGCATCTTGATTTGAAGCACCTCTTCCAGGGAAATGTTTACCTGTAGTAATAATCTTTTGTTCTTTGTATCCTCTGAGTGCTTCTATGGCTTTGGATTATAGGGATTGTTGCTTTTTTAACTTAAGCTGTGTTTGCAAAATACAGAAACACAAGAAGAGCTAGCAAGCCAGCTCTTCTTGTGTTTTTCAAAATTAACATCCATCAATTAAGGTTCCATCATATAGGGATGATGGTATTTAATAACTTAAAGACACTAAATAATCATCTAATCGTATAATAAAATAGCAATCATAGGATCGTCCATATTAGACGCATTATACCAAACACCGTCTAATGGAAGATCTGAAACAGTCTTGCCCTCTGCTGCATTAATACATGCTACTACAGTTTCATAACCCATTCTATATGGATCTTGAGTGATTGATCCGTAGAAATTACCTGAAGCTATTTGTGCTTTTTGAGCTGAACCAGCGTCAAATCCACATACCTTATAAGTATCTTTTAACCAGTTTTCTGCGTGAGCATCTGCAACTGCTATGATACCATCTACACCACCTTGGTTAGGTGTAAATACAGCATTTAGGTCACTCTTTTGGAATACTGATTCAGCTGTTGCTGTACATTCTGCTAATGTAGTATCTACTGATACTTGAACATCAACAAGAAATACTGCAGAAGCTTCGTCGCCTGAAGGACTAATGCCATCTTTTGAACCATTACCAACTACTGCTACGACGTAACCATCAGCTTCTGCTAATGCTACCATTTTTTCAACAAAACCTAATGTTCTTTGATATAAAGAATCACTGATTTGGTCTTGAGCTACAATGCCTACTCTGAATTTATTATCAGCAGTTGCGCCTTCTAATTGAGCCATAGTTGCGAGTTGTGCGCCTGTTGATGTATCTGCTTTAATACCTGCATATAATTCTTCTGCTGCTAGCGCGCCTGCTGCTTTATTATCAGTTGCTATTGTAGCTAATATCATGCCTGCTGGTGCATTTGGAACACCTGAGTCAAATGCTACCATTGGAATATCTGCTTCCTTTGCTTTGTTTAATTCGTCTAAAGCTGCTTGAGTATCAAGAGCTGCAAAAGCGATAGCTTCTGGGTTCTTATTAACTGCATCTGCTAACATATCTACTTGATCTGATACATCACTTTCTGTTGCTGGACCAACAAAGTTAATTGTCCAATCATTGTCAGCTGCTGCATCTTCTGCACCTTTTTTAACTGCTTGCCAGAATTCATGTTGAAAACCTTTTGAAACAATCTCAATATGGTTTTCCATTTTCTTTGTGCCACATCCTGCTAATGATATTACCAATGACATTACCAATGTTACTGAAATAATTAACTTAATAGTTCTTTTCATTTGTAATCCTCCTTTTATATATTAAGCATAATCGCTTAATTTATCCTTATCACTTGCTCTTTGAAGCTCTATATTCTGCTTTAACTAAAGGCAGATTGTCAACTTTTTCAATAATTAATGCATCTCTTTCTTCATTCAATCTTTTAACCAGATCCTGCTCTTTGTCCACCATGGCTATATTAATCTGTGCTGATAGTGCTGATATTTTTTCATCCATTTCAGCTTTATATTTCTTAACAGGATTTTTCATATGAACTTTCGAATTTTGCTTTTGTCGATATATATCAAAAAGTACTGCACTAATTACAACTATACCAGTAAATAAATCCTGATAATGAGGTGGAAGTCCCATGGAGGAAAGTCCTGTTGCTAGTATCGACATAATAAATACACCAATGAAAGTACCACTAATCGAACCGATACCACCTGATAAACTAGTACCACCAATTACAGACGCTGCTATTGCGTCAAGTTCCATACCTTGACCTGTGCCAGGTAATATAGAACTATATGAAGCCGTATAAGCAATTGCTGCAATACCGGCAAATGCGCCAGATATCATATAGGGGTACATCTTCCATTTTCGGGTATCAACACCTGATAATTTTGTTGCCTCCTCGTTAGAGCCAATTGCATATGTATATCGACCCACTTTGGTTTTCTGTAAAACAACGCCCATAATGACTGAGCTTACTATCAGGACAATTATACCCGTAGGAAATTGAGGGCTAGTTGTCAAAAATATTTGTTTATACCAACCTCTGCCTAATTCATCAAATCGTGTTGGAAAAGAAATTGTATTAACATTACAAGCAATTGATCCAAGAGCCAATGAAATCAACATGGTTCCAAGGGTTGCTATGAAAGGTGGCAACTTAAGATGAGCAACTAAAAACCCATTAAAAGTACCATACAACAAGCCACTGATAATCATAATGATCAGTGCTAGCCACAAAGGAACGCCTACTTTTTCAAAGAAGAATCCTGCAATTAGAGCACTAGATCCCATAACCGCACCTATAGATAAGTCAATACCACCAGTAATAATAACAAACGTAACACCAATTGCTAAAAACCCAACAAAATAACTCCTGTTAAAAATACTAATCAGTGTACTGCTTGTTGAGAAGTTGCCTCCAAAAATACTGAAAAATACATATATAATAATCATTACTAAAAATATTATTAATTTTTGCGAATTTTTGTTAAGCATCTTGTCCAATTTGTATTTGAAATCCCTATTAATCATTTTTTAAGCCTCCTATTAATTCATCGTTGCCAAATTCATAATATCACCTTGATTCGCTTCACCTATATCAATTTCTCCAGTTAATCGGCCTTCGCACATAACACAAATGCGATCACTAAGTCTTAATATTTCAGGTAATTCTCTGGAGATTAGTATAATTGACTTCCCTTCGTCCGCGAGTACATTAATCAAATGATAGATCTCACTTTTTGAGCCTACATCAATGCCCCTTGTTGGTTCATCAAATATAATAATATCGCTATCTTTATCAAGCCACTTGGCAATAATAACTTTCTGCTGATTCCCACCTGATAGGTTAAATAGTAATTGTTCAACAGATGGGGTTTTTATACTCAGTTTTCCTATATAATCTAGTGCATTATCCTCAATCTCTTTATCTGATATAATGCCATTTTTTGTGTATTTATCCATGGAAGCTAAGGCACAATTATTAGCCATTGACATCTTTAAGGCACATCCATATCGTTTTCTATCTTCTGATAAGTAACCCATCCCCAAAGCGACTGCATCACTAGGTTGGGAAATACGAACCAACTTACCATTAATATATACCTCACCACTATCTTTTTTATCTGCACCAAATATTAATCTTGCCATCTCAGTTCGGCCAGCACCCATAAGTCCGGCGAATCCTAAGATTTCACCTTTTCTGAGTGTGAAGCTAACATCTTTGACTTTATTACCTGCGTTCAGGCTTTTAACCTCTAATACAACCGGCGCATCTGGTTTCACATTACTTTTTAATTTTGGTGCTTCATAGATAACTCTACCTATCATCATATTAATAACTTCATCTTTGGTCACTTTTTGACTTTCAACCGTACCAATATATTCACCATCTCTAAATACAGTGACTCTGTCTGTTATTCTCTTAATCTCCTCCATTCTATGTGAAATGTAAATCATACCGATATCACGGTTTCTCAGGTCTTCCATAATTGCAAATAAAGAATCAATTTCAACTTCTGTGAGTGCCGCAGTTGGCTCATCAAGTACCAGTAGATCAGCGTTTTGATTAACTGATTTTGCGATTTCTACCATTTGTTGATTCCCTACTGTTAAATCACGCATGATTGTTTCAGGATCAATGTTAAGCTTAAGATCTATTAGTGCTTTACGACACTGGTTGATCATCTCTTTTTCACTGAGAAAAATACCTTTTAACTTCTCTCTTCCTAAGAAAAAATTAGCTGCTACTGATAAATGTGGTATCATATTGAGTTCCTGGTGAATAATTGCTATTCCTGCTGCTTGAGACTGGCGAATATTTGTAAAATCTACAAACTCACCTTTGTATTTAATTGTACCTTCATCTTTACCTATAACACCTGTTAGAACTTTTACCATCGTTGATTTGCCTGCACCATTTTCACCCATGAGTGCATGTACTTCACCTTTTTTAAGGTTGAATCCTTCACCCTATAACGCATGAACGCCTTGAAAGGATTTATGAATGCCGTCCATTTCAAGATAGTATAATTCTGATTTATTATTTTCTATTTCATTAATCATTAATTGAACCTCCATACAACACATCTGAATCTCTTAAAGATATTGTATCATCTGGAAGTTCTATCTTATTAGCAAAAAATTATAATAAAAAAGGCAAATATATACATGATGTATATATTTACCTTAATATATTTTAGAAAAGATAATTCTCGTGTCCTATTAAACCTCTAGAATAATATTTTAACTATTGGTAGTATAATATTGACTATTCTATGGTTACTTCTTATCAACGAAGGGAAATAATATCTCTCGAAACCCAACATCATACATATTATCTTCACCGATTAATAAAAAATCAGTCTCAATATTAGCTGCTGCTTCTTTATTTTCAACAATATCAATACTTTTTTTGAGTGCCAGATACCCCATCTGATATGGGCTTTGAATGATTGTATAATCAAGAATACCCATCTCTAAATAACGCACATGCTCTTTGCTACTGTCAAAACCATAAATCGCGATGCGGTCAGCTAAACCTAACTCTTCTACAGCCCTTGCTGCCCCTACAGTCACATTTTCATTTGTTGCAAATATATTAATGATGCTTTCATCTTCAAGGATCAGTTTTTTGGTTATTTCGTAAGCTACCTCTGTATCCGAGTCACAAGAGTATGAGCCTAATATATAATCTTCACCATATCCTTCTTTTATACCTGCTTCTCGATCATCAGATGTCTGAACACCTTTAAAGTGACTTAAGATGATACTGTTTTTATTAGCTGTTGTGGTATTTTCTAGTGCCACTTCCCCAAGATATTCACCAGCTTTTTTACTGTTGGTGCCTATAAAAGAAATATTATAATCATCTGATATATCCACATCTGAATCCATCAGTACTAACTCTATACCCGTCTCTATAATCATATTCGCATAAGGTGCAATCTCATAATAATCACTTGCGATTAAAAGAATTACATCTGGTTTCATTTCAATAGCCTTTAATATGACTTCTTTTTGTTCTTCAATCTGATATTCATATTGAGCTGACATAAAATAGCACGTTACATCATACTCCTCTATTGCTTCAAGCATACCTGCGTATGCAACTTCCCAAAACTCAGACACATCATAATTACATTTGTTAATGACTATAACCTCTAGCTTCGTATTATCTATAAATCTGACCTTTAGGAATGCTATTATAAGTAGGGCAACTAAGAGTATAACCACAATTATACGCTTAGATATATTTGTTTTCATATAAATCATCGCCTCCTTCTACGGAATCAATACTAGGTATGACAATTGTATTGGTCGTTCCAACACCAACTTCAGATGTAATACTTAAGCCATATTGCTCTCCATAAATCAAAGAGATTCGTCTATTGATATTGCTAATGCCAATGCCCACATTGCTTTGTGTTGTATCTGCAAATAGTAAGTCAATTTTTTCTTGATCCATTCCCACACCATTATCTATAACTTGAATGTACAATAACCCATTCTTTTCAAATGCTTTGATAGTAATCTTAGAAACGCCTTCTTTATTTTTTATACCATGATAGATTGAGTTTTCAACTAATGGCTGTAATACCAGATGAGCAGCCTTTTTAGCATATAGTTTTACATCCACATCAATCTCATAGTCTAATTTATTAGAATACCTGAATTTTTGTATTTTTAAATAGTTTTCAGCATTTTGCAATTCTAGTTGCAGGGTGACACCACTGGCTTGATTATTAATACTTGCTCTTAGCATCTTTGATAATGCGCTGGTCATTACTACAACTTTATCATTTTCTTTACATTCTGCCATCCATATAATGGAATCAAGTGTATTGTAGAGAAAATGAGGGTTTATTTGCGCTCTGAGTGCATTCAACTCATAGTTTCTTTTTTCTTCTTGTTCAACAACAATCCTTTGAACCAGTGATTCTAGTTTTTTAGTCATTACATTAAAGCTTACACCTAGCACGCCTATCTCATCTTGACTGATAATATCAACGCGAACACTCAGATCACCTTGTTCTACTTTTCTCATGTTTCTTGATAAGTTTTTAATCGGCTTTGTAAACCAATTAGAAAATGCAAAACTAATATAGATGCTTATAATAATAAATACAACGGCTATTATTGAAAAAAGTATGGTATTAGTCACTGTATTTCTATAAACAACGGTTGAATCAATTACTGCCACTGTTTTCCAATTTAAAAGGCCTGAATCGACGACCAAATAGACACGGTTACCAATTTGCACATGGCCATTGTGGATGTTTGCGATAGGCGATACATTCTCTTCTTTTACTTTATAGAATATAAGTTGCTGGCTTGGGTGATAAACAATCTGTCCATCATCAGATAATAAATAGATATACCCTTGATCTTTTGGCATAACATTATTCAGTATGTTTTCTATAGTTGAGTAATTGAGATCAATGAGAATAACCCCTATAGTTTGATTGTCAGTGTCTTTGATGGCAACGCCAAGAGATATAACCCAGTTATATTGATCTTCGATTAAGTTCTGGACATAGGAAGATGTAATAATCATATTTTCACCATTCTCAATTAAAGCTGTATACCAGCTTGCATTGGTATAATGTGCAAAAGAATTGATTTGTTTGGTTCGATCATTACTTATGATTTCAAGTGATTTGTCTTCTAATACCTTCATCACGAATATATTGGTTATATCATTTCTAGTATCTACAGCAAAGTCCAGTACTTCAATACATGCTTGTTCATTATCACTATCAATTTTAATATAATCGATGATATCCTTATCAGCCAGTATGGCTTCGGATATATTTTCCATATTCTTGAAATACTCACTAATAGAACTCTCTACTTGACCCACAAGTCGTGAAGTATAATTAATACTAGTATCTTTCAATAAATAATTAGCGCCCGTTATTGTTGCTATAAAACTTGTCAGTATAATTGACAAGGTTAAGGTTAAAAAGATTATGAGCACTTTTTTAGTAATACTATAATTTTTCATTTGCACCTCATAGATCGATACTTTTTAGGCGATAGCTTCATGTGTTTTTTAAATACTATACCAAAATAATGTGGTTCAATATAACCAATGCACTCGCTTATTTCGCCAATGCTTTTTTTAGTAAATTCCAGATAATACTTTGCTTTTTCGATTTTGTAATTGTTTAAATATGTAACAAAAGTCATACCCGTATGTGTTTTAAATAATGCCGAATAATAACTGACACTTATACTCAGTTCATCACATATTTCTTGCAGGTCCAATTCACTGTCCATATAATTTTTTTCTATATAGGTTATTGCTTTCTTAGTAATATAATCTTCTTTGTTAATATCATGAGTTTGAATATGATTGATTACTTTCTGAGTTAATGAATGTATCTCCTCAGTTAATTCCCGCTGGCCTAAGTTTTCATTTTCATAATCAAAGTCGATTTCAATGCCCGACATATTGATCAATTTAAGTTCTTTACTCAAGGTGTCACTCATTCTGAAAACAGCTGATTTTAAATCAGTTTATAAAAAACCTGCATTTTTCATACTTTCAAATATAGAGTCCAACTTACTAAGTGCTTTATTGTCACCAAAGATTACCAGATTAATCCACTCATACATTTCTTTTACATAATCATAAGATTTTGTAGAGCGCTGAAATAAGATTTTCTCAGATTCATAAAGACCATTTTGATTATCAAGAACACCACATATGTTAAGTCTGTTAGCGCTCTTAAAACTATCAGGAATATCATTTACCCCATCCATGATAAATCCTGCATAACATTCAACAGACCCTAACTAATCCTTTGAGTAGAAAGATTGAATTTGATGTGTTAATGATTGGACAAAAGAGATCATATTACCCTTATTATCTCCATTGATAATCATGAGTACATAGCCTTCAGGTGCTACAAATATTACTTTATGATTATTCTGCTCAGATAATTCGGTTAGTTTCAAATATAGTTGATTTAGCAAGACACTTGGGCTATCATAGCCAAGTTCTTCTGCTCGTAATTCAAAATTATTCATTTTAAAGATTACTACTTGATAATAAGGGTTGAGGAAAGAGACACCTATTGCATCTAGATGACCTTTTAAGTCTTTCATATTAGGTTTTATGTGCATTAGCTTATTGAAAAACATATTCTTTTCAATTTCATATAATTCACTTAGCTGTTCTTTATATTCTGAAACCATGATGCCGGAATCGACTGTATCTAATTCTTCGGCTATTTTAA
>JAQICP010000522.1 GCA_027858555.1 Vallitaleaceae bacterium | reverse complement strand
CAGTTATGGCCAGGAATACCTTATGGTTGCAGAGGCAGATGGATCTCATCCCATAGGTATTTTTATAGGCGAATGGGAATACACTGCACTAGATGCAATGTGGTCACCAAGTGGAAATTATATAGCATTTCATGGTATTGGAGAAATGACAGGTTACGGTGAAGGTATGGGTGGCACTAGTTATGTAGACCGAAAAGGTTTGAAATTTGGAGGCATGGAGGATGGAAATTCAGCTTCCGGTAATCCTTGGGGATATATAGATGATATAGAAGTCTTTGTGGTAAATCCTAAAGATGACTGGGATGGCATTGGTATAAGAATTATTGATCCTAGTAGAGATGAGTTTAGCTTTACAGATGACGATTATACGAAATCGTGGCCTTCAATAAGTCCAGATGGTAAATTTATGGCTCTTGTGGAGAGCGATACAAGAGATCCATATGATTACGGTAAACTATATTTAAACAATCTGGAAACAGGTATAAATAAAAAATTGACTGATAATGGAGCATTACCTGTCTTTTCACCGGATTCCAAATATATGGCATACAATGTTTTAAGTGGAAGTATGCGTAAAATAAAGATTAAATCATTGAATGATTCTGATTACAATATTCTAGTTGATACGGGTGCAAATATATATCAACCGGTGTTTAACAGCGATAGTTCTAAGCTTTATTTCAATGAAAAGAACAATACAAATGGAGGTATAATTCTAAAATATTATGATATAGTTCACGAACAGATTTATACGGTAGGTGCATCAAAGGGTGTTTCTGGAAAAGCCGACCTACTAACGATCACAACTGATATGTTGGTGAATGAAGATATAGTGTATTTAACAGAAGGCAGTGAGACTACACTTAGTCTGCAGTTGGTAAAAATGCCGGAGCAGGAAGTTACTGTAAAGGCTGTTGTAATATCTTCAGCTGTAGAGATAAATCAAGATGAGCTTATCTTTGATTCAAGTAATTGGAATATAGATCAGAATTTTCTTGTTAGTGCTGTCGATGATGATGATGAAGATAATGGAAACAGAATATATGAAATTAGATTTATCATAAGCAGTGAAGATGATGATTATAAAAATGGAAGTAGTATCAGTAGCCAAGTTTATATTACAGATAATGATGGACTAGATACCATAGCGCCAGAGTGGGAAGAAGAAAGTTATATTAATCTTGAATCATATGGCAATACTCAGTTAAAAGCAACTTGGCCTAAGGGAAAAGACAATGTAGGTGTTACGAGCTACAGGGTTATTCTAGAAGATGGTGAGCAAAAAGAAATATATAATGATGTTGTGACAGAGCAGGTATTTATTTCTGAAACTTTGTTGCCAACCGTGACGTATACAGTTAAAGTGTATGCTTTGGATGCCATGCATAATAGTTCAGGTGAATTATCCGCTTTTTATACACCAGAAGATGATGCCAATCCTTATTTTAACTCCGAGGATATCATTAGTATTAATTATCTATCTGGCCATGAAGTAGAAATTGTATGGGATGAAGCCCATGATGATACAGTCATTAACAGATATAATGTATACTTGGATGATGTTTTAATTGGGTCTACAAGTGAAAGAATATATACAAAGACTGGACTTGACAGTGATACTAGATATACAATAAGCGTCCGTCCTGTTGACTCTTCTGACAATATAGGTACTCGTATTGGAATGACATTTACTACATTAAATGAGGATGATTTTGAACAAGGATTGGGGTATTATGACGGTACTTATTTGTACGGAGCTATTCACCCAACATATAACCAGTGGAATGGTTCATCCAGGTTTTCAGAGCCAACAAGTCTGGGGTTAAGTTTTGTTCTGGAAGATTATAACGAAACATCTCCAGTAATTGATGTTGAAGGCAATATATATACAACAAATGCAGCGAAGCAATTAAGTAAACTGGATAAAAATGGAAACCTTCTTTGGGTAAATGAATCGGCCGTTGTACAGGGTGAAATTACCTTGCAACTAAATCACTTGTATTTTGTTGACAGTGGTGGAGGAGTTAGCATCTGCAGCTATTCAACGGGAGCATTAGTAAGCAGATATATAACTGCTGATTATATTGTAGAAGAAATTATGGGCATTGATAGAGACAACAATCTTATATTGAAAGTATTTCAAAATGAAAATATTGATTGCATATTGTTTGTTAGTGTAGATTTTGAGGCTAGTCCACAATTCAATCTGATTCGAAGAATTCCAGTTTTGGCGGAAATTGATAATTATGTTTTAGGAGATGATGGATGGATTTATTTCATTGATAATTCTAATAACTTCTTAGGATATGATTTATTTTCACCAAATGATACGTATCACTATCAAGATGGGTATTATAAGGGAAGCTCTATAGATAATAAAATGATTGAAGAACCATATAGTAATTTGAATATTTCTAAGATGTTGTCGGGAACTAATGCAAATCATGATTTGTTCCTTTATCAGAAAAATCGTGAATATGGCAGTAGAAGATTTATTTCCGCATTTGATACAGAAGGTGTTTTTTCAGAAGGTTCTGATGTGTATGAAATCAAATGGCAGACAGAAATAAATGGAAGTCTTACTTCAACACAAGTAACTCAAACAGATGATGGAAAACTTATTGCAAGCGGATATAGTGGTGTTGATGTAGGTTATATAGTATGTATAGATACAACAAACGGGGATTTTTTGTGGGATATTAGTTTGGACGGGTCTAACTTTAATAATAAACGAGCTCTGGTTGATAAAAATGAAAACATCTATATCGTGGATGATGGCGGAAAACTATTCAAGCTGAACATGGATGGAGAGGTAATTGCTGAAATTGATGTAGCTATTGATGATGATGAGACTTTTTCAATGCCAATTATAGGCAGTAATGCCATGTACTTGACTCATAATGGTCTTATCAAGTTATCTGATCAAGGGATAGGAGAATTTAGTGTTGCTGAATATATTAAAGTTTTAGAATTAGAAGAGGAAGAAACAGCTTTGATTCCAGTAAAATTAGAGGGCAATGATAGTGGTGTGCGATATATTCACTATAAAACTGAAGACATAGAAGATATAGGTTATGATGCAGCTCAAGCTGATGGCATTTGGGATACCTATGATTATACGTCAGCAGAAGGTTACTTAAGGTTTGATGAAGGTGAAACTGTGAAGTATGTGGAAATAACAATTCACGATGATACATTCAATGAGTCCTATGAACCTTTTAAATTGATAATTGATGAACCCCTTGGAGGAGCAAACCTAAAGGAAAATGAATCCACGATGATTATAGGCATTAGAGACGACGACTATCAAAACCCACTTGGATTTGCATTTACAAGTAAAACTGTGGACGAAGCCGATGGAAGCGTTGTTTTAACAGTCGACAGGGACGAAGATGGTTTTTTAAAAGCCTGTAGCGTGGACTATCGCATTGAATCAGACGGTACACCTGAAGAAGATGGTTATATTGATCAGCACGGAAGCTTGGAATTTGAAAAGGGAGAACTTGAGAAATCCATTACGGTTGTATTAGTGAATGATGATGTCTATGTGCCGGGAAGAAGTTTTACCGTGGTTCTTGAAGACCCTCGATTAGTAGACGTTGATGCTGGTTTCGAAAGGATGACAATAGA
>JAQICP010000559.1 GCA_027858555.1 Vallitaleaceae bacterium | reverse complement strand
TATAATTTCGACCAATAATTCATATCTCACCTAGTATGTAGCATGCCGTGAAAAAGTAATTAATTAACGATTGTCTTGTTTCAATTAACGGTTTGCTTCTCTCTTTGTATAACAATAATGCGTTGTAATACTATGAAAATAAGTAGTAACATACCAACTGCTATCTTTGTCCACCAAGAACTTAGATTCCCTTGAAACATAATCAGCATCTGGATTGTACCCATACTAAGGACTCCAATAGTAGGTCCTAAAATATACCCAAATCCACCTGTTAGCAAGATACCTCCGACCACACAGGCTGCAATGGCATCCATTTCACTACCTAAGCAATGCAAACCATAACCGGACAACATATAAAATGAGAAGGCAATGCCAGACATAGCAGATGCAAAACCTGATATCATATAAACCAATACCTTAGAACGATGTACATTAAGTCCCATTAAAAGTGCAGACTTCTGATTACCACCGATGGCATAAACCGTTCTACCAAACTTAGTGAATTTACCAACATAGATGGCGATAATCACAACCAGTAAAGCTATTATAACATTAACAGATATAAAACTGCTACCAATGACTTTTATTCTGAATTTTGCTGTCTCCTGAAAAAAATTATCTGTTATAACAATACTTTGAATACTAATCAAGTAGCATGCGCCTCTTGCAAAAAACATACCACCTAAAGTAACAATCCATGGGTGCAAATCAAATGTAGCAATAAGATAACCTTGCACAAAGCCAAATATGGTACCTACGCCTAAAGCAATGATAATAACTAATATAGGATTGAGTCCCTTCTGCAATAGATCAGCTACAACCATTGTGGTTAAGGCAAGTAGTGCTGCAATGGATAGATCTATCCCACCGGAAATAATGACAAAACATAAACCTGTTGCCATTATGATTAAATACGCATTATCAATCAAAAGATTGAAGAATACTTGGCTTTTTGAAAATACTGGAAATGTAATTAACCCAATGCTATACAGTAGGATAAACAACACTAAAGTGGCAATAATTGTAATATTATTCTGATTAACTCTGAAGTCTTTGATTATTTTCATGTCTATACTACCGCCTTTCTATGGAACAATTTGGCAGTTTTATTTCTAAACTTATTAGATTGCATTAATGTTACAAGAATTACAACCACTGCTTTTACAACGAGTATGGTCTCTGGTGGTACCCCTGTTGAATAAATTGTTGTTGTTAAAGTTTGAATGAACAACGCCCCGAGCACTGTGCCCATCAGGTATATTCTTCCACCCGTCATAGAAGTCCCACCAATAACCGTTGCCAATATGGCATCTATTTCCTTCCACATACCAGCATTATTGGCATCAGCTGCTGTTACATTCGAGCTAATGAATATCCCTGCAATCCCTGCGAACAAACCACAGATTACATATGTGATCAGAATAATATTAGATGCATTGATGCCCGCAAAACGGCTGGCCTCTTTATTGGTTCCAACTGATTCTAAAAAGAGTCCAAGGGATGTTTTGCGTAGTGCTATATAAACTAAGACAGTAACTGCTATGGCAATATAGACACCAAATGGCAATCCGAATAAATAACCATTTCCGATAAAATAGTACCCTTCATGATCCACAGTAATAATCTGTCCTTTTGTTATCAGTTGGGCAATACCACGCCCAATGGTCATGAGTATAAGTGTGCCTACCATAGGTTGAATACCTATCTTAGCTACTAAAACACCATTCCACAAACCACATATTGCAGACGCAATCATGGCATATAATATAGCTACAAAAAGAGAGTTTCCAGCTACTATTGCACTACATGCTACTGCAGCAGATATGGCCACTACTGCGCCGACTGAAATATCAATTCCTTCTGTAGCAATTACCAATGTCATGCCAATTGACATAATGATTAATGGAGACGCATGCTTCAATATGTCAATAATGCTCCCAAATAGACGACCGTTCTTAATCTCAATGGTTAAAAACCCTGGTGTGAATATAAGATTAAAAAGCATAATCCCTATTAATGCCAGAACTGGCCATATTATTTTATGAGATATAATTTTCTTAACCATTGTTATTACCTCCTATGGCAATCTGATTCATGATATTATCTTCAGTAATATTATTGTTAAGTTCACCAACAATATGTCTATCTCTAAGGACAAGTACACGGTCACATATAGATACGATTTCTTCCAATTCAGACGAGATCAGTAATATGGTCATGCCCTCCTTGGCTAGTTCTAATATTAACTTTTGTATTTCAGTTCTTGAACCAATATCGATGCCTCTTGTAGGTTCATCTAATATTAGTAATTCGGGATTAGTAGCTAGCCATCTAGCTAATATCACTTTTTGTTGATTGCCACCACTGAGGTCTTCAATTCTTTGTTCGCTTGATGGTGTTTTTATAGTAAGCAACTCAATATATTTATTAGCTAATTCTTCCTGTTTATTTTTTGCCATATATTTAAAAAGCCCTTTGCGTGCTTGTAAAGCCAAAACAATGTTTTCTCGAACACTCAAATCGCCAACGATACCTTCTACTTTTCTATCTTCAGGACAAAAACCCATGCCAGAATTAATGGCTTTTTTTGGGTACATACTCATCATCATTGAATTATTCACTTCAATTGTACCTTCATCATTCTTATCTATTCCAAAGATCAATCTGGCTATTTCGGTTCTTCCTGAACCCAGTAATCCTGCTAGTCCTAATATTTCACCTTTTCTGATATCTAGATTTACTGAGGATATTTTCCCCTTTCGTCCATATGACTTGAGTACAATAATCTTTTCACCTTGAATCGCCGTTGTCTCTTGATTCTCTAATTTTTTGTCCAGTCCAGTAAATTCCCTGCCAATCATCTTAGATACTAATTGAAGATAAGCTAGTGAACTTGTCTCATATGTACCTACATATAAGCCATTTCTAAGTACTGTGATTTTATCTGATATCTGATATACTTGATCAATAAAGTGAGTTATAAAAACGATAGACATGCCTTCTTCTTTTAACTGTTTTATAACTCTAAATAATTCCTTTACTTCACTTTTATCAAGACTGGATGTTGGCTCGTCTAATATCAACAAACCTGCTGATATATCCACAGCTCTTGCAATAGCTACCATCTGCTGTATGGCGATGGAAAACATCGCTAATTGTTCCTTAACATTGATATGAATACTTAATCTGCTCAGCAATTGTTCTGCATCTTCATGCATCTTTTTCCAATCAAATCGACCCTGCTTATAAGTTTCTGAACAGAGTAATGAGGTTTCTGC
>JAQICP010000507.1 GCA_027858555.1 Vallitaleaceae bacterium | reverse complement strand
GTAAAATATGTTTGAAGCAGGTGAAGTCAATTATTGGTGAAGGCGGGATTCCATTATGATGTTAACTTACCAAATGTCTGTTAAGTATTTGGTAGTATGGGCTTGTTTAGCACACACCTGATTCAAGTATTCTAAAGGTTTTATTATAAGTATCGATTTCTGCCAGGCTGCCATACGGAATGCAAAATTTAGGTTCTGTATGACCAAAGTTCATATTGACCAGGACAGGCATATCCGCGCGTCCGAATTCTTTTAGGACTTTTTTGATGACTTCATTATAATCATCATAGAGTGCCTCATTTTGTGGTTTGCCCCAGATCATCCCTTTAATTCTACCTAGTATACCGGTGATGCCATAATTTCTAAGGGCACATTCAATGAACCATACCGGTGGTTTTTCCTCAGACGTTTCAAAAAAGAGAATGCTACCTTCAAATTGTTCTAGTGTAGGGAATATAGAGGTACCTCTTAAACTGTCAAACACTTCAAGGCAACCGCCTAGAAGCCGACCAGTGATAATCCAATCAGCATTTCTTGTAATTGATGTTTCATTAGTATCATCTGAAGTGTGGTTAGGGTTGTTTTTTGTGTGCTGACTTTTCTCATGATTGATATAACCTTGAAGAAGACTAGGTCCATCATTTAGCTGATACTTTCTTTTGGTATCTTTATTTTCAATAAGCCAAGGCAAGTGTTCACTTGTCCAATATTTGGTAGGTTTAATAATGCCGATAGGTTCAGTTGAAAAACAGGTTTTATGAAATGAATCTATGGTGTACGCATCCATATTGACATTTTCTGCAAAGTCCACCAATAGTGTCGGCCCATATATTGAAGAAAGACCTGCTCTTAGACACATCAGATGTGTCGAAGTTGTATCAGAATAACCAATGAATACTTTTGGATGATCATGGATTACATCAAAATCAATATATGGCAACATTCTTATGCTTTCAATGCCGCCAATGCAGGTAACGATAGCTTTTATACTAGGGTCCAAAAAAGCAGCCATCAAGTCTTCGGCCCTTTTTTTAGGATGGTCATATAGATAATCAGAACCCAATAACGTATTTGGCATTTCAACCACTTCTAAACCGAATACATCAACCAGTCGATGTATACCTTGTTTGTAACGCCACAATATATCATCATCACCAGCACCACCCCAGGACAAACTGACGGTAGCTACTTTATCACCTCTGTTAAGTTTTGGTGGTTTTATCAGGGTATGCATAGGGTTATTCATTGGTACCTCCATTAACGGTTTTGTATAGAATAACATATAATATAATGGCTGACTAGGGTTGACAACAACTATAATAGGTAGTATGCTACCTATTGACTGGCAATGATTTATAAAAAGAGGTATCTATGAAACGGATTATTATATACGGAACAAAACATGGTGCAACAAAAACAATCAGCAACAAGTTAGCAGAACTATTTGCCGAAGGTGCCACCATTATCGATGTTAACGCTAACCTGGAAATAAAAGAGATCTACCTCTCAGATTATGATCAAGTAATTGTGGGTAGCTCTATCTATATGGGACAAATCAATAAGAAGCTTAAGAAATATATTCAAGACAATGAAGGGGTTTTATTAAAGAAAAAACTGGGAATTTTTCTAAGCTCTGGGTTGGAAGATCCAATGGCATTTGAAAATAATTTTTCGGAAGAATTATTAAATCACAGTTCTTATATTGGATTTTTAGGTAGTGAAATAATATTAAGTAAGCTTAGTTTTATTGAAAAAGCTATGGTGAAAGCCATGAAAACTAAAGAGTATTCAAAAATATATGATGATGAAATATTCAAGATGGCAGAAGCGTTCATCTACTAAAATTCAAGGATTCTAGTAGCTTTTTCATCTAGCTTTTTCATGGTTTCATAAGTTATTTGAAGTGATTCATCAGATATGTCAGAGAAAAGGTCTAGTAATGTTTCTAGGTCTTTTTTTTCACGTGCTTCCCAATATCCTTCTTTTGAATCAGTGATATTAACACGCCAAACCCTATTGTCTTTTGAATCTTTATATAGGGTTACGAAGCCTTTCTTTTCAAGCTGGAGTAATAATGCTTTTGTATTTTGATGTGAAGTTGCCATAACAGTGGAGATGTCTTTAATGGATGGATTATAATCAAAAGTATTAGCAGCAATAATAATCATTATGAATTGCCTTACAGTCAAATCTGAATCAGGATAGATGCGATTGATGATTACTTCCCACTTTCTAGCCACTAGCAGGGTATCTATAAATGTATGCTTTATATAATTGATTCTTTCCATAGTTAATGCCTCCAATATGCAGAATATCATATATACTTCTATTTAGGTAATACTATCATTAGTTTCTGTGTATGTAAATACATGCGGTAAGCTTTAGCTGTATCCGTCGACAAATCGGCACTATTATTAGATGTTTCATATATAGCTACAATTGTAAGCGTAAAAAGATAAATGAAGACAGGAATTATCTATCATGCATAGGTTGTATAAAACAGGACCTAAAAGGGTATCATATTACGTTGGTTCGAATTCGGTGCCCATACTTGATATATCTAGAAAGTCATGGTATATTAATTATAGGTAAAACTGGGAGCACTCCCAACAATTAAATGGACACATTGATTTATTTAATATCAAAGGGGAAGTTACAAATAATACTTAAATACTTAATGAGCTGATAATCAGGAGGTTATAATGAAAAAAAACATTTTTGCAAAAATCATAATGGTAAGTATTATGCTCACTATATTGGTAGGCAGTTTTAGTGGTTGTAAAAAAGATGAAGTTAACCAAACGGCAGATACTGGGCAAGTAGACACACCAGTTGTAGCAGATACAACTGATGAGCCAAGTACAGATGATAATAATGATCTTGAAGAACCACTACGGATACAAGAAGACTTACCATCCCTCTTCAAAGAGTATGAAAGTGATTTTAAGATTGGGGTGGCAGTACCAATGGCGTTTTTAAGTGATGATAGTGTTAAAGCGTTGATGCTAAAGCATTTCAATAGTTTTACTGCTGAGAATTCAATGAAACCAGAATTCATGTTGAACTCTGGAAACAAGGAAGAAGTTAGTTTTCTTACCTCAGACCTATATGTTTTCTATGCTGAGGAAAGTGGCATGGGACTTAGAGGCCATACACTTGTATGGCATGACCAGACACCTTCTTGGTTTTTTAGAGAAAATTATGCTGATGACGGTGCTTTTGTAACACGTGAAGTTATGCTTGAAAGATTAGATGGGTATATTGGTGATATATTTGATCGATATAAAGATTCTAATATCTATGCTTGGGATGTTGTTAACGAAGCTATTGATATCTCCACAGAAGATAATATGAGAGATTCTCTATGGTACCAAGTTGTCGGACCTGATTTCATAGAAAAAGCTTTTGAAATAGCAAGAAAGCATTCTGAAGGAACCAACTTGAAACTTTTTTATAATGATTATAATGTCATTGCAGATCCAGTAAAGCGTATGGCTATATTTGAATTGGTTAAAGGCTTGAAAGAAAAAGGTTTGATTGATGGTGTTGGCTTACAAGCACATATTAATGTGGATAGTCCAACAGTGAGTGATTTTGAAGAAACGATAGAACTATTTGCCTCTATTGGCCTTGAAGTGAATATTACAGAATTAGACATCAGCTTATATACCACAAGTGTGAATAAACTAGATGGTGAGTTGGATGAATTATTAATTAAACAGGCCTATCTGTACAAAGATTTATTTGATTTGTTTAGAAAGCATAGTGATGTTGTCACTAGTGTGACACTTTGGGGTATGACAGATGATGTTTCATGGCTAAATGATTATCCAGTTCCTCGTACTAATTGGCCATTATTATTTGATAAGGATTATCAAGCGAAAGTTGCATTTTATGCGCTAGTTGATCCAGATTCTCTGCCAATCTATACAAAAACGATTGGAGCTGAAAACGGTACCCTAGATACGAATAACCCAGATGATTTATTTAGCTTTTTGACACCATCAGTTTTAAAGAAGGGTGCACTAGCATTTGCAAAAACTTATACAGCATGGGATGATTCATATTTCTATCTAAAGACACAGGTCATGGATACTGAGATACTAGACACTGATGGTGTGGTTTTTCAACTTGATATGAATAATAGTAAATCTACAAGTATAGAAGCTGATGATAGAAATATAACAGTCCTTAGTAATGGGATCGTTCATTATCAAGATGCCATTCTGGTTTCGACTGGTACACAGGATGGCTTCGAATTGTATGACACAGATGATGGCATACTGATGGTAAAGGCCACAAAGGATGATGAAGGTTACAATATAGTGGTTGGTCTTCCAATTGAAAACTATAGCTTGGGTTTAGGCGATTCAATTGGTTTTGATTATGTGGTATATGATGGTGACAGTGTGCTCCATTGGCATGATACTTATAGTGATGAAATGGCTTTGCCAAGTAATTATTCGAAATTAGAACTAGTAGCTGCTAAAATGGCCACATCGGCAAAGCCAGGCACACCAGTTATTGATGGTCAGATTGACAGTATCTGGAATAGTGCCAATGAAATAGACATTAATACATATACAGCCAACACATCAGGCGCAACAGCGGTAACCAAAACTTTATGGGACAGCAATTTCCTTTATGTGCTTACTGTAGTGACAGATGATAATCTTCAGGCTGTTAGTGCGTTTCCTTACGAACAAGATTCTGTTGAAATATTTATAGATGAGAATATGGAACGGTCCACTTCGTATGGTGAAGAAGATGTGCAATATCGAATTAACTTTGAAAATATGGTGACTGTAAATGGCGGACCTAGTGACGCGGTTTATATGAGTGCCACGACTACCACGGGTACAGGTTATATCGTTGAGATAGCGATACCTTACAATGATGGCGAAAAGGTTTCAGGACAAGCTATTGGATTTGATATACAGGTCAATGACGATCAGGGTAGTGGCGCAAGAGATAGCATGACTAACTGGTGTGATTTATCAGGTAATGGCTGGAAAAATACTTCAAAATTTGGTACACTTATATTAGAATAAGTACGAGGAGAATATTATGTCTGATATAGATGAAGCGATCCTAGATAAATTAACCAAAGTGTGTTTATGTAAAGGAATACCAAGATCCACTTTTAAGAAAGCTATCGCTGATGGCGCAGATACCCTGGAAAAAGTAAGAGCTGCGACAGGTGCAGGTTCAGGTCCATGTGGTGGCCTTAGATGTACGCCTAAGATATTAGATTTGTTTGACAGTAGCAAATCAGACTAACATCAGAGGGCGTAATATAAAGTGATTATAGATTGCTGACATTATCTTCTAGATCTATATGATTAATTACTGGAAATAATTTTGAATATTACTTTTTGTAGTTTCTAGGAAGTTAGGTAGGTTCTATACAACAGATATAGGAATAATCAGTTGGTATGTAATGATTGCATTCAACTGTAGCTGATGAGCTACAACATAGTAAGACTATTATTTCACTGGGATATTAATTGAATTTTAAACTTTCCGCGAACAGAATAACTTGTTAGGAGGCAGTAAGAAACTTTATAGAAGGAGGTAAATATGAAAAAATCTCGTTTTATAATACTTGTTCTACTAATGGTATTTGCGTTTATTCTGGTTTCAGGTTGCGTAGGTGAACCTGAAACAACGCAGGAATCGATCACACAAGAAGCTACAGAAGAACCTGAAACCAGCGCTACCGTAGAGTCGACACAAGAGCCGGTTGAAACACAAGAGCCGGTTGAAACACAAGATCCAGTTGAAACGCAAGAAGTAGACATAAAAGAAGAGCCTGAACTGGTATGGAGCGTAAAGCATGCAGAAAATCTCAACAGTGTTGCATCAGCTGGTGAAATTGTAGCCGTAGGCGAATATAAAGTAACTTATATACATCATCTTGCTGATGGTTCTCTCGTCAATGTTCTGGCGCATGAGCACACGGTGGATGATATAGAATTTTCATACGATGAGATTATTTTGGCTGCGGGTCAGGGATATTATGGGGTGCAACTTTCAAATCTCCTCGACGACACAGAGCCGCAGACCATTGGAGAAGGGTACGAGAGTCGTCTTGCATTTTCTCCTGACGGTCTTTACTTAGCGAGTGGCAACCGAGAAGGAATCGTTTGGATTTGGGAGCTCGACAGCCTGGATCAGGTAGCCGCCCTTGAAAACCCCGATGTTCCAGGCAAGGATGTAATGAAAAGATGTATACTCGCAATCGATTATCATCCGTCGGGCAAATATCTAGCTGCTACACATACTGATAATAACGTGTATATCTGGGACATAGAGAATAAAAAAGTAATACAGACGATTCAATATGAAGCCGACGTTACAGCGAACAATACGTTCCGCTTTTCACCGAACGGCAGTGACATGGCAGTAGCTGTGAAAGAAGACGGGAATCATCTTATCCGTCTGTGCGCAGTAGATGGAGGCGAAATGATACGCGACTTAAGTGTGCCGGAACGCGTGTATAACCTTAATTATTCACCAGATGGTAGCTTGTTGGCGGTAGCGTCCCGCCAAGCCACGACAATATGGGATGTCGAAGCAGGTGAACTTCTCTATACTTTAGAGCAGACCATAACACCTCCGGATGATACACCGGTCGCGCTTACATTCACACCTGACGGTGGGCACCTTGCTGTCGCGCGTTGGGATGGGACGATAGAGCTATGGCGGCTTCCTGGAGCAGAGCCTATATCACTTCCGCAGGTGGATATACGCGTTCCACCACCACTGCCAGGAGACGTTTTATTTGACACAGGCAGCGCAGAATTAAAAGAAGCCGCACATGCCGAGCTTGAAGTATTTGCAGAAGAGCTTTATGCTAATTTCAAAGAGGCAACTATTACTTTTATCGGACATACGGACAGCAGTGGTAACGATGAAAGCAATCTTCAACTTTCACAGGAAAGGGCAGCTGCTATCATGGTATGGTTCCAAAATTGGGCCAACGAAAAGGGAGCTGACGGATGGATTCTGCTATTTGATGGCAAGGGTGAGGACGAGCTGAAAGTGCCCGACACAGATGTTGAGGGTAATTTTCTTGAAGATGCGGGAGCGTTGAATCGTAGAGTAGAGATAGAGATAGATCTAGACGAATGATACCCTTAACCGCCCAGCTTTATTTCTCAGTATGGGTGCTCTACCTGTTCTTGTTGCTGGTTAAGAAGCCGTGAAAGATGTTCGACTGTAATATAATAGATTATAATCTATCTGATGAAAAAGAGAACATCCGAAATGCTTTAGAAGTATAGCTGTACAATTTATCAAAGATGTAGTAGGACTGCAAAAACTGCATTTATTGTAGCTAACTACTTTGAAAAAGGCAAGCCATTTTGAGATTTTATGAATTAGGTTATAGAGAATCAATTAAAGGTATTATCGAGGTTAGCGAACAGAGTCGTTCAGTGTTTTTGTGGACTGGTCTGTTTTTATTTGCAATATGAAAGTTCC
>JAQICP010000401.1 GCA_027858555.1 Vallitaleaceae bacterium | reverse complement strand
CAAAGACTTCGAGTAACGAAAGAAAAGTTTGGCTACCAAAATCAGTCGCATATAAGCTTAGGCGGGCAAGATATGTTCATCCTAATCAAGAATATTAAGGTGATTACCAAAAATGTTATATACATTGATCACTATATTAACCTAAGTTTTCTAATAATATCACATTCGTTTAAAACCAAAATAAAGCCACAAACCTTAATAAAAGGCTTGCGGCTAGCGTTCCTGGCGGGATTTGAACCCACGGCCCCTCGCTTAGGAGGCGAGTGCTCTATCCTGCTGAGCTACAAGAACATATTCATTTATTGGGGCTTTTCGTGTTCTTCATATTCAAACTCGATCAGTCCATGTACCCACGCTGTTCCTTTAAACCGCATACCAATTGTCGGTATGCCTACTATTTCTTTTTCACTAATATACACATCTATATATAAATTCATGCATTTGAGTGATAATAGATAGGTAGATTCATTAGTGAATGTGTTCTGTTTTTTTTCAACTTTATAGATCTCACCTAGTATTGAATAAGTGTCATCCGTATCATCAATAGGCACAAAAAAGCCTTCCAATATACTTAATATATCTTCACTTTTCAAACGTTCTTGAAGTATTTCCGATGCTTCCATCACTTCGTCTTCAAGCATATCAAGGGCATCTTCATCCCCAAGCCTAGCCTGTTCTAATAACTCTTCCCTAAATGTATCCACTTCGTCTTCGATTAAAAGTTCTTCGTCTTCTTTATCTATTGGCAATATAACCGTGCCTTCTATACAATAAGAGATTAATCGAATACCTTTAATGTAGACTTCTTCCTTGTCTTCAATATCTAAGTAATCGATGACATTCTGAAGATAGAATGATATAGGCGTACCTGACTTGCCTTCTTCACAATAGCCATTATACACATCCTTTTTATCAACCTTAAGGACATCCACCTCATGGGTGTCGGTAATTTTCGACCCGATTGCATGAGGTAATAAAGAATAAACATTAAGCTCTTCTTTATCATTTAGTATACCTCGCACAAGTAAACCAAAATTATCACCGAATTCTTTATAGTATTCGACTTTAATATGGTCTTTTTTATAATTGGATATATATTTTCTTGTTGGATTTTTCACGATATCGTTGACTAAGATTTCTGCTTTTTCTTTATTATCATAAGCATCAAACCCTAATGCTTGAATATATAGAATCATGAGGATTCACCTCTCTTTATTAAAAATGATATAAATGAATGATAGCATTACTACTACTATTTGTCTATAGATATCCGAACAAAGTGTACCTCTAGTACGCATTTTTTCGAAGGAAAATTGTTCATAAGGATAAGTTCCGGGTTTAATGAGAACTTTTCTAGCATATAAAGAAAGAAGTTATCATCCGACTTAAGAAAGTAACTCCTCATATCGTTTGATAACTTCTTCTATGGTTAAGTATTCGATTTTATCGTTTTTCTCTTTTTCGCGCTGTTTTTCTTTTGCACTGACGAGAATTGTATTAAGCCTTCTAAGTGCTTTACCCATAACTTAACCTCCTAATGGTTTGTCAAAATGATCATAAGCTTTTCTTCGTTTTGTCTCTTATATCATGTTTAACTAAAACAAGTATACTATGCTCACATGATAGACAGGTTACAGCCTCATTGCAGTTTCATTACAAAAACCGCTTCTACACAAAGAAATGGTAGTACATCCTCAATGCTAAGATGGGCTTAGCATGTCCTATATACTACCATTTTATAAATATAACCTAAGGGGAGTTAATCATAGTTATAACTGCTCTTATTTAGCTTTAGATTTAGAATATACGTCAAATCCTACTGCAAAGAGTAGTACTAAACCTTTGATAATCTCTTGATAATATGTTTCCACGCCCATGATTGACATACCATTGTTCAAAATACCCATGATGAAACCACCAATGATTGCCCCCATGATTGTACCAACACCACCAGTTGCTGATGCACCACCGATAAAACATGCTGCGATTGCATCTAGCTCAAATCCAAGACCTGCTGTTGGTGACGCTGAATTAAGTCGTCCAGCAAATACGATACCTGCCACTGCAGATAATAAACCCATATTTGCATACACCCAAAACATAACTCTTTTAGTTTTAACGCCAGATAGTGCAGCAGCTTTTGCATTACCACCAAGTGCGTATATATGTCTACCAGCAACTGTTTTAAGTGTTATGAATGTATAGATTGCTACCAGTACTGATAATAATAACAACACATATGGCAATCCTTTTTCACGTGATAACCAGAACATGAATAGATTGATTACTGCAGCAATTGATACGATTTGAGCTATAAAGAATCCATTGGAAATCACTTCAAATTTGTATTTTATTTTATTACGTCTAGTTCTATATTGTGCAATAACATATACAACTGAGGCTATAAAACCTATAACGATTGTCGTGATATGTAAACCAGTGCCGCCCATTGCATCTCCGATAAAGTCTGGGATGAATTTGGATGCGATTGTTACATACAGATCCGGTAATAGGATTGTCTGACTTTTAAGGATCATGTTGCTGAATCCTCTAAATACCAACATACCTGCAAGTGTTACAATGAATGCTGGAATCTTAATATACGCAATCCAAAACCCTTGCCACATTCCAGCTAAAAGACCCATAATAAGCGCTAAGAATATTGATAATACAACTGGTAATCCCATAGTTACACTAAAGAGTGCTGAAAATGCACTAACATATGCCACAACAGCTCCAACAGAAAGGTCAATGTTACCTCCTGTTAAGATACATAAAATCATACCAATTGCAAGAATCAATATGTAACTGTTTTGCATAATTAATACTGAAACATTTCTTGGCATCAATAACACGCCATTTGTTGTAATTTGAAATATAATCATTATAACAACCAAGGCTAATAGCATTGCATACTGTCTGATATTTTGTCTAATAAGGTTTTTAAAATTTTCCATAAGTATATTCCTTTCTCTCAATTATTTTCTATTACCTGTCGTTTGAATAATACGTGTCATAATACTTTCTTGATTAGCTTCTGAACGCGGCATTTCGCCAACAATTCTACCTTCATTCATAACATATACCCTATCACATATACCTAAAATTTCAGATAATTCGGATGAGATTACAACAACACACTTACCTTCGTCTGCTAGTTGATTGATAATTGTATATATCTCGTACTTAGCACCAACATCAATACCCCTAGTTGGTTCATCTAAAAACAACACATCAGGATCCGAGAATAACCATTTGGCTACACAAACCTTTTGTTGATTACCACCTGATAGATTACCGGCTTTTTGAAATATACTAGGCGTTTTAATCTGCAATTTTTCTCTATAGTCTTCAGCTACTTGAATCTCTTGAATTTCATCAATTACGCCATTCTTACTAAGCTTATGCAGGTTAGCAAGGGATGTGTTTCTTTTTATATCATCTATTAATATAAGGCCTGCTGTTTTTCTGTCTTCTGTTAAGTATGCTAGGCCCTCATCGATTGCTTGACTTACGTTATGAAGGTGTACTTCTTTGCCGTCTTTAATAATAGTACCAGTTATGTGCTTACCATAAGCTTTACCAAATATGCTCATAGCCAGCTCAGTTCTTCCAGCACCCATTAATCCAGCAATTCCTACAATCTCACCTTTTCTAACATTAAAACTGACATCTTTAATTCGAAGTCGTGATTCATCTTGTGGATCATATACACGCCAATCTTTAACCTCAAAGGCAATTTCACCAATATTAGATGTATGTTCAGGATAGCGGTTTTCCATAGCTCGACCAACCATACCTTTAATAATTCTTTCTTCTGTAATCTCATCTGTTCCTTTTACCAATGTCTCGATGGTTCGACCATCTCTAATCACTGTAATTTCATCTGAGATTTTTGTAACTTCGTGTAATTTATGTGAAATGATAATACATGTAATGCCTTGATTGGCATTCAGTTCCAATAATAGATTTAATAAATGCTCTGAATCATTGTCATTAAGTGCAGCTGTTGGTTCATCAAGAATGAGTAGCTCACAATTCTTACCAAGAGCTTTGGCAATCTCAACTAATTGTTGATGTCCTACACCAATGTTCTTAACTAGAACATCATGTTTTATTTTAAGTCCGACTCTTTTCATTAAACTTATAGCTTTATCATTAGTATCATGCCAATCAATAACGCCATTTGTTTGTTGTTCATTACCTAAAAATATATTCTCTGCTACTGTCATATAAGGACTAAGAGCCAACTCTTGATGAATTATTGCAATACCCTCACGTTCACTCTCTTTTATATCCTTGAATTTACATACTTCATTATGATAAAGGACATCACCTTCATAAGTACCATATGGATAAATGCCACTTAGAACATTCATAAGGGTAGATTTACCCGCGCCATTTTCTCCAACTAGTGCATGAATTTGTCCCTTTTTTACTTCCAGGTTAACATTATCTAAAGCCTTAACGCCAGGGAAAAGCTTCGTAATATTTCTCATTTCAAGAATGTTTTTCGACATATCCCATGCTCCTTACTTTCATACTATATGCTGTGGCAATAGATAATCTACCACCACAGCATAGTTATTAGTTTCTTAAATTGTTATTACTTACTATTGAAGATCTGCAGCATCATAGTAGCCTGAATCAACAAGAATTTCTTCGTAATTGTTTACATCAGCAAATACTGGCTCACATAAGAATGAAGGAACAACTTTAACACCATTGTCATATGAAGTAGTGTCGTTTACAGTAGGCTCTTCATCAGACATGATAGCTTTAACCATATCTACAGTTACTTGAGCTAATGTTCTTGTATCTTTGAATACTGACATTGATTGCTCGCCAGCGATCATCATTTTAACGTTTGTTGAATCACAGTCTTGACCAGTTAATACTGGGAAAGGTCTGTCTGCTGTACCGTAACCAGCTGATTTAAGAGAAGCAACAATACCTTGAGCTAATGAATCGTTTGGTGATAATACTACGTCAACGTCCATGTCAGTGTAGTTAGCTGATAATAAGTTATCCATTCTGTCTTGAGCTCCAGCTGGATCCCAACCTTGAATAGCGATAACGTCCATGTCTAATTGACCTGAGTTAACTACTAATTGTTCAGCATCAATGTATGGTTGAAGAATACTCATTGCACCAGCATTGAATACGAATGCATTGTTATCATCAGGAGAACCGCCAAATGCTTCCATGTTGAATGGACCAGCGCCGTTTGCAAGATCTAATTCTTTTTCAATAAATTCACCTTGGATTACACCAACTTTGAAGTTATCAAAAGTTGTATAATAATCTACGTTAGCTGAATCTTTGATAAGACGGTCATAAGCGATTACTTGAATGCCAGCGTCAGCTGCTTGTTGTAAAACACCTTTAAGAGCAGTTCCGTCAATTGAAGCTACAACTAAAACTTTACAGCCTTTAGTAACCATGTTCTCTAATTGAGAAACTTGAGTTGCTACGTCATTGTCAGCATATTGTAAATCTACTTCGTAACCAGCTTCTATTAATTTTGATTCTAAGAATGCACCATCTTGGTTCCATCTTTGAAGAGATTTAGTAGGCATAGCAACACCAACTAAGTTGTCGTCGATTTTTGAACAACCAACACCTACAAATAATGTAGCGATTAATGATACTACTAATAATAATGTGGTTAATTTTTTCATGTAAACCCTCCTCGGTTCTGTTATAATTTAGTTACATTCACTATTCTATAGAAAAACCACTTGCTTCGCCATAGATAAATTTACCATCATCTGCATTATTTTAACGCCTTATTTTTGTACAAAAAATCGAACTGTATTTTTTTAATGTTAAAAAAATACAGTTCATTATGTACGTTTCTACCTAATCAACCCTAATAATTTGGTAAAAAGAACCAAATTAAGACATTAAAGGCTTCTAAAATTCACCATCTCTTTTTTTACTACAGCTTTATTTTATGG
>JAQICP010000393.1 GCA_027858555.1 Vallitaleaceae bacterium | reverse complement strand
GTGTGTATTCAGATTCCAAATACATCATCAGTGCCTTTAACGAGGGTTGGATTGATAATTGGCTTGTCAATAATTGGAAACGAGGCAAGAAGAGAGAACCTGTAAAGAATCAGGATTTGTGGGAAAGGTTACTAGAAGCAAAAGAAATCCATACAGTTGAATTTATATGGGTTAAGGGTCATGCAGGTCACTTAATGAATGAGCGATGTGATGTACTTGCTACAGAAGCTGCTGATTCAGAGGACCTACAAGTTGACTTGATTGAAAAAATGTAGTATTCATGATATAATCATTAAGCAAAAAAGTTAAAAAATTAGGGGTACTATATGGAAATACAGATGTGGAGAGAAGTTTTGATTCCCTATCAACAGGCAGTCAGTGAACTTGAGCTCAAATTCGAAAGTATTATTATTGAAAATCGTAAATTAGGCAAATACTCACCAATTGAATTAGTTGATGGTCGTGTTAAGCGAATATCAAGTATTTTAGAGAAAGCTAAAAAAAAACAGATTCCCTTAAGTCGAATTGAAGAGGATATTGAAGACATTGCTGGAATTAGAATTATTTGTCAATTTGTTGAAGATATTAATACGGTAGTTGAACTGATCAGATCACGTTCAGATATGACCATCAAGTTTGAAAAAGATTATGTCAGTAATAAAAAGGACAGTGGTTATCAAAGCTATCATATGATCGTATACTACACAGTCCATACAGCGCTTGGTCCTAAAAGAGTGCAAGCTGAGATACAAATAAGAACTTTGGCTATGAATTTTTGGGCTACAATCGAACATTCATTAAAATATAAATACAAACATAATATTCCGACGGAGATTCAAAATCGTCTTATAAAAGCAGCGCTAGCAGCACATAATCTTGATCAAGAGATGTCTAAAATCAGGTCAGAGATAATGGATGCACAGGACAATTTTCAATTCAAGTCCAGCATAATAGCTGATATATTAAATAGTATTCAAAATATAAGAATAGCAAGTAACAATGAACTTGAGATAGCTCAGATTCAGGAAGAATTTTATAAAATATGGGAAACCGGTAATTTAGACAAGCTCTTGTCTTTTAGTAAGCAGTTAGATATTATTGCGGAACGATATAAAGCACAAAGCTTATAGCTAATCAACAAAGTATTAAACAACTATTAAACAAGGCATATCTTGAGGTTATCTTCGGGATATGTCATTTGTATCTTATGAGATAGGGGGGTATATGGAACTACCTAAAGTTTATACAGATAGAATGAGGGCGCTCTTAAAAAATGAGTATGAAGCTTATATAGACTCTTTTAATACCCCTTTTTATAGAGGCTTACGAATGAATCCCATAAAGATGGGTAACAACAAAGCTCAAGAATTTTTTGGTGAAGACCTAGAGCCGATTATGTGGACACCTTATGGTTATTATATATCTGCGCAGAATGAGGCATCGTCTTCACCCCTATACTACGGTGGTTTTTATTATATTCAAGAACCAAGTGCCATGGCACCTGTTGAAGTCCTTGAGGTCGAACCAGGTATGAAGGTACTTGACTTGTGTGCAGCACCTGGCGGCAAGAGTACCCAGATAGGCGGCCATCTTCAGAACCATGGTCTTTTAGTTTCCAATGACATATCCACTTCAAGAGCATATGGACTCCTTAAAAACATAGAACTTGCAGGCATAAAAAATGTCATTGTGACCAGTGAAGATGCTTCTGGACTCGTACCATATTTCACCAACTATTTTGATAGAATATTAGTGGATGCACCGTGTTCTGGTGAAGGCATGTTTAGGAAAAATCCTAAAATGATCACTAGTTGGCAAGAAAAAGGACCAGTGTACTATCAAGTTATACAAAAGACCATTATTGAAAGTGCCATTTTGATGCTAAAACCTGGTGGACTATTGGTCTATTCAACATGTACCTTTTCATCTGAAGAAAATGAAGATGTCTTGATACATGCTTTAGAAAAAAATAGTGATCTGTCTATTGTACCAATCGAACACATTAATCGGTTAAATACCAGAGAAAATAAGACTGTAATAGATTCATCTCGCGAAGGTAATCCAACTGATGGTATAGGTAGTAACATAGATAATAATAGAAACGATTGTGTGAATAACAATATAATGAACAGTGATAACAATGGCGATAACAACAGTGATAACAACAGTGATAACAACAGTGTAAAGAATAGTGTAAAGAATAGTGTGAAAAACGGTGTCGTCAGATTATATCCTCAAAATATTGCAGGAGAAGGTCATTTCATCGCAAAGCTTCGAAAAAAAGCTATAACACTGGTCGAGGATCAAGTTGAAAACCAAGTTCCAAACCAAATTGATGAATTCCCGAAAGTGAGTACAATGCCTATCAAGGATATTAAATGGCCTTTAGGTATGAATTCAGATCAGATTGATAGCTGCAATGAATTTTTAAAGGCTTTATTTGGAGACTTTGTGCCATTTTCAAGGTTGCAGATGATTAATGAGAAGCTTTACGATTTTCAGTTACCATTATCCAAAACCAAAGGGCTCAGGGCTTTGCGAACGGGGTGGCTCGTTGGTGACTTCAATAGAAACAGATTTCAACCAAGCCAAGCATTGGGGAGTGGACTCTTAGCTTCTGATGTGATACGTAGTTACGAACTAGAGCTAGATGATCCACTACTCAAAAGGTATTTTAAAGGGGAAACATTGCAGGTACCACTGGAAAAAGGTTATTGGCTAATAACAATCAAGGGTAGTGGTGTTGGTTTCGTGAAATCGGACGGTAAGAAGCTAAAGAATAAATATAATCCATCATGGTTGATGGGGTAGAAGAGGTGCATATGTTAGACAAAGTAAAGGCAATTATTTTTGATTTAGATGGGACATTGATTGATTCCATGTGGTTATGGAAACAGATTGACATAGATTATTTGGCTAAATTCAACATTGAATTACCTGATTCGTTACAGGATGAAATTGAAGGAAAGAGCTTTACAGAAACAGCACAGTTCTTTAAAGAACGCTTTCAATTAGATGACGATGTTGAAATGATTAAAAGGGATTGGAATGACATGGCAAGTATATACTATATGGAAAAGGTTATGCTTAAAGCCCATGTGATACCTTTTCTCAAGCATCTAAAAGACAAAGGTGTCAAGATGGGTATTGCTACTAGTAATTCAAAAGTATTGGTAACTAAGATTGTGGAACGGTTTAATCTTAGCGTCTATTTTGAATCGATTAGAACAAGTTGTGAAGTTGATAAAGGAAAGCCTGCACCAGACGTTTATCTGAAAGTAGCTGAGGACCTAGTAGTTGAACCCAAGGATTGTTTGGTTTTTGAAGACGTCATTAATGGGGTTCTTGCAGGACAAAGTGCAGGGATGAAAGTATGTGCAGTTTATGATGAGTTTTCTAGACATGCCAAAATTTCACTTGAAGAGATGGCGGATTATTATATAGAAAGCTTTGCTGTGGTTTTAGCGTTAGCTTAAGGAGATATAATGAGCAATAGGACAGGTACTATGAATTTTTTACCAATGAATAAAATAGAGTTAAATCAAAGAGGATGGGACCAGGTGGATTTCATCATCATTACTGGTGATGCTTATGTGGATCATCCTTCTTTTGGGGCGGCAATTATCGGACGTCTACTTGAGGCGAATGGCTATAAAGTAGGTGTCATAGCACAACCGGATTGGAGATCAACAAAAGATATAGAAGCACTTGGTAAACCAGTCCTTGGATTTATGGTAACGGCTGGTAATATAGATTCCATGGTCAATCATTATACGGTTGGAAAAAAGAAGCGTCATAATGATGTCTATACGCCAGGGAATGTTAGCGGTAAACGACCTGATAGGGCAACCATCGTATATGGTAACTTAATTAGACAAGTCTATAAAGATAGTCCGGTTATTATTGGCGGCATTGAAGCGAGTCTACGAAGAATGGCGCACTATGATTATTGGAGTGATCAAGTCAAACGTTCGATTTTATTGGATTCTCAAGGGGATTTATTGGTCTATGGTATGGCTGAAAAGGCAATTATTGAGATTGCAGATGCCATGAAAGCCGGACTTCATCCCAAGGATTTAACATACATCAAAGGAACGGCGCATAAAGCTAAAAATACAGACCATTTATTTGAGCCAGTAATATTACCAAGATTTGATCAGGTAAATGGTGATGTAAAGGCTTATGCAGATAGTTTTAGAATTCAATACGAACATACAGACCATATTACGGGAAAAGCCCTGGTTGAGCAATACGATGACCATACCTATGTCATTCAAAACCCACCAGCTGCGCCACTTACGACTCAGGAGTTTGATCACATATACGACCTGGATTTCATGTATGCCTATCATCCCAAATATGAAGCGCTTGGAGGCATTGAAGCCATAAAAGAGATCAAGTACAGCCTAACTAGTAATAGAGGTTGTTTTGGGGGCTGTCATTTTTGCGCTTTGGCTTTTCATCAAGGCAGGGTAGTTCAATCTAGAAGCCATGATTCAATTATTAATGAAGCTAAAATGTTAAGTCATGAACCTGATTTTAAAGGCTATATTCAAGATGTCGGCGGTCCTACGGCTAATTTTCGAAAGGCTGCTTGTAAAAAGCAAGCTGAGCATGGTGTTTGCACCCATAAAGCTTGTATGACGCCTGATTTGTGTAATCAATTAGAAGTCGATCACACAGATTATGTTAAGTTACTAAAATCACTCAGACAGATTGATGGCATAAAAAAGGTATTTGTAAGATCTGGCATCAGGTATGATTATGTTGTAGCTGATAAAACAAATGCCTTTATGAATGAATTGGTTGAACACCATGTCAGCGGACAATTGAGAGTGGCTCCAGAGCACGTATCTGATACCGTACTGGCATTAATGGGGAAACCTAGCATCGGGGTCTATGAAACATTTAGAAAGCAATTTGAGCAGATAAATAAGAGGAAGCACAAGGACCAATATCTAGTGCCGTATTTTATATCCAGCCATCCAGGGTCGAACCTAAATGACGCCATTGCTTTAGCTGAATATATTCGAGATTTAGGTTTCCAACCAGACCAGGTACAAGATTTCTATCCAACACCTGGCACGATTTCAACCTGTATGTATTATACTGGGTTAAACCCCCTAGATATGACGGCTGTATTTGTACCAAGATCTAATCAGGATAAGGCCATGCAAAGGGCATTGTTGCAATTTAGCAATCCAAAGAATTATCGTTTAGTGAAAGAAGCGCTCATAATAGCTGGAAGAGAAGATCTGATAGGTTATGATAAAAAGTGTTTGATACAGCCTGCACTCGGTGGTAGATCAGGTGGTAAATATGGTAACAAGCAAGTGACGGGGGAAGATATAGCCAGAAAGGCTGCTCAGGCAAAAAGGAAAAGTGGCAGGAAACGAAGCGGTAAAACTGAAAATAAACATGGAAGCAAACATGGATGCAAGCCAGGAAGTAAGCCAGGCAATAAGAACAATAATGATCGAAAGAAGACCAATCTATCTGCGAAAAGAAAAAGAAGCAGGTAGAAATGCGAACAACAGTAATTGAATGATTATTTTTTAATGGTTATTGTAAGTATGAATGCAAAACATCTAAAACCCTTGAAATAGGTCTAAACTGTATAGAAAATATCGAAAAAGTTGTGATAATATACAAAAAAAGAAATATAGAAGCAGTGAAGCAACCGTGTAAAATGTGCAATATTTACAAATACATGGTTGTATTTTTGTGCAATATGTCTTTGGAGGAAATGTTAATTATGTAATATTATATAAAAACAGCGTAATTTAGCTTGACATCGAATAGGTGTTCGCATATAATGATATCAAATATACATTCGCTATATGCGTAAGGAGGCAACAATTATGAAAAGCAGTGACAAAGAACAAGCATTATCCGTCGCAATAACACAAAACGAGCGCCAATATGGTAAAGGTGCTATCATGAAATTAGGAGATAGTAGAAAGATTAATATTGATACAGTTCCATCGGGTTCACTCAGCTTGGATATTGCTTTGGGTGCAGGTGGTATACCAAAAGGTAGAATTATTGAGATATTTGGTCCTGAGTCTAGTGGTAAAACTACCGTTGCGTTACATATTATTGCAGAGGCGCAAAAACTTGGATGTATTGCAGGCTTTATAGATGCCGAGCATGCACTTGACCCGACTTACGCTAAGAATATCGGTGTAGATATTGATAATCTTTATATATCTCAACCAGATAATGGTGAACAGGCCCTTGAAATAACAGAGACTATGGTTAGATCTAATGCCATTGACGTTGTTGTTATTGACTCTGTTGCAGCCTTAGTTCCTAGAGCGGAGATTGAAGGGGAGATGGGAGACAGTCATGTTGGTTTACAGGCAAGATTGATGTCTCAAGCACTACGAAAGCTGACGGGTATTGTCAGTAAGTCTGATTGTATTGTCATTTTTATTAATCAGTTAAGAGAAAAGATTGGTGTCATGTTTGGAAATCCTGAGACAACATCAGGTGGACGTGCATTAAAATTCTACGCATCAGTTAGATTGGATGTTAGACGTATTGAAACACTTAAACACAGTGCGGAAATGGTCGGGAACAGAACAAGAATTAAAGTTGTTAAGAATAAGATAGCACCACCATTTAAGACGGCTGAATTTGATATCATGTTTGGTAAAGGGATATCAAAAGTTGGGGATATATTGGACTTGGCTTCTAATATTAACATAGTTCAAAAAAGTGGTGCATGGTTTTCTTATGGTGAAGTTAGGATAGGGCAAGGCCGTGAAAATTCAAAACTATTTTTATTAGATAATCCAAAGTTGATGGACGAAATAGAAATTAAAGTTAGAGAGTTTTATGGCTTTAAAGTAGTAAAAGAGCC
>JAQICP010000360.1 GCA_027858555.1 Vallitaleaceae bacterium | reverse complement strand
AAAGTTGTAGTCATATTAAAGCTATTGTACAGGATTTTTATCCTAATAAAGGGCAGTTCTTGATTGAGGAATCTATTGAGTTAATTGTAGAATATAATGATATATATTTATTAAGTGATTTGAGATTTATTATAAATATCTACAATATGGAACAACTTGTTGTAGAGAGTGAGTATGAATCATCCTTGTATGAAAACAATCAAAAGGGCAAACTAACACTGCCGTCAATGCCAGTAGGTGGGTATGGTGCCAAACTGATTGTGTCTGAAGGTGATACTATCATTCAAACCATATCAACTGCGTATGATGTTGCAAGGTCACATAAAGCGTTAGTACGTTATGGATTCTTAAGTGATTTTGCAGAAACTGATGAGTCAGATGAAGCAGATGTTATAAGTATGAAAAAGCTTCATATTAACATGGTGCAGTTTTATGATTGGATGTACCGTCATGAATCCTTAGTCAGTGATGATGACTATTATGTTGATTTGATGGGGAAGAGCATGTCTAGAAAGGCTGTAATCAGTAAAATTGATCTGTGTCATCAACATGGCATGAGCACAATGGCTTATGGTGCCGTCTATGCTGCATCAAAAGAATTCTATGATCAACACCCCACGTGGGGGCTTAATGACAGTAGTGGAAAACCCATCACTTTCATAGATATTTTTTATATTATGAATGTAGCTGAAAGTTCACCATGGCATCAATATATCATTGATGAATACAAAAAAACTATTTATCAATTGGGGTTTGACGGTATTCATATGGATACATATGGTTTCCCAAAAAAAGGTTATGATAATGACATTAAGTCAGTTGAAGTGATAGAAATGGACCAAGCTTTTCCTGTGCTGATTAATCACACAAAAGAGCAACTTAGTAAAATCAATGAGAATGTAACCATCATCTTCAATAATGTGGGCAATTGGCCAGTCTATGCTACTGCACCTACGAATCAGGATATGATTTACGTGGAAGTATGGGAACCGTACAATACATATGAACACATTCAGAGAATCATAGCAGAAGCTAGAAGTTTCACAGATAAACCAATCATAATATCAGCGTATCTGAAGCCGTTCATGACCGATGAGCATCAAAAGGCAGGCTACTCGCTTAAATTGATGACTGCATGTGTTGTGGCCAACGGTGCCAGCCACTTGATTATGGGTGAGAATCAGAGCATACTGACACAGGGTTATTATGTGGACTATTACCCTCTTGAAGATGATTTATTTAGTGAGATTAGAAAGTACTATGACTTCATGGTTAGATATTCGGCTTTGTTTTATAACCAGAATCTTCGGGATGTGTCTATGACCCATGCATACGGTGACAACTTGGAATATGTTTTTAAAGGTGCCCCTTGTAGTCCGAGTGGAGAAGCAGATAAGATATGGACAATTATAAGAGAGGATGCCAACATGAAGTTGTTGTCTTTAATTAATCTTCGTGGCAATGATAACGATTGGAATGTAGCAAAGAAGGAACCTAACAACATTAGGAAACTTATTATTGAAATTCAGCTTGAAAAAGAAGTGGATCAAGTATGGGTAACTTCGCCCAGACTTCAGTCATTGAAAAGCATACCATATCAGGTTGTTGATGGTGATAGAGGGCGTCTTTTGACGCTTACTTTAAATGAACTGGATATTTGGACAGTTTTAGTCATCAAATTGAAAGAAGGAGTGAGAATATGTTAGGATATGGGAAAAGAAAAGCAACAAGTATTATTTTAGTACTGACACTGGTGGCAATGATGTTTAATGTATCATCAAACGTAGCATTCGCAGTCGATGAATGTGTCATTTTGGATGTCTACACCGATCAGGCGAGTTATGCAACAACTGATCAGGTAACTATATCGGTTGAAGTTAATAACCCATCCACTACAGTATCTAAAACAGTAACAACAAGTGTATATCATCTTGATGCCTTAGTTGACACAACAAGTGAATCTGTGAGTATGACTGGGTCTGCTGTTACAACATATACATATGTGTGGACGCCTCCGGCAACAGATCTACAAGGTTATTTAGTCAAAGTTGATTTGGGAGATGGCATTTATGTTACAACAGCCGTGGATGTATCCAATGACTTTACCACTTATCCAAGATATGGTTATTCAGTTGATTTTCCCACAGGAGAAACATCAACTGAAAGTGCGAGGATGATCAATAATCTCGCAAAAGACTACCATATTAATGTTGTGCAATACTATGACTGGATGTTCAGACATGAGCAAAACTTTCCAACCACTGGAACCACATGGGATGATTTGTTTGGTAATACCATTAGTGAAGCATCCATACAAAATAGAATAGATGCGGGTCATGATGTCAATCAAAAAGCTATGGCATACCAGATGGCTTATATGGTAAGAGAAGGTTATGAAAGCTACGGCGTAGACAAGGAATGGGGACTCTTTAGGAATAAAGACTATAATATTAGTTATAATCCTAGCGATATCTCAACAATTAGTAATATAGATCAGTTGAATTTTCCACTTGAGGGTGAACCTGGTCCTATTTTGATGATTACTAACCCAGAAAATCCGTCTTGGCAATCATTTATGGCATCCCAATATACGAGTGCTGTAGACCGTTTGTCCTTTGATGGCATTCAAATAGATCAGATGGGCGATTTTTGGGGTAGCATTGACAAATTCGATTATCAGGGGAATTATATTGACCTAGGTAAGACGTTTTCAAGCTTTGTCAATAATGCTAAAGATACTTTAACCACTAACAATAATGCAAAGGATTATGTAACAATGAATATTGTCAATGGAGCCGTACCTCCAAACGATGATTTTTCCACTTGGGATATTATAAATAATGCCGATACTGACTTTCAGTTCAGTGAGCTATGGCAAAATTCAGCAACTTATGACAGCCTACAGAAATATATCGAATGGCAAAGGTTGAGTGATGATGGCAATAAAACAATGGTACTTGCAGCATATATGAATCAAAGCGATAATGCAGGAACACTTTATGAAGCTGAGAACGCTACCTACAGTGGCTTAAGCAGTGGAACAACAGATGGAACTACTTATCTTACAGGGTATGATACAACAGGAGATTATGTAAATTTTGCAGTTACTGTTCCAGAAGATGGAACTTACACCTTAGTCTTTAGATTTGCAAACGGTGCAAGTGCAAGGGCGGATAAAAATATCTATGTTGATAACACAAATGTGATGACGGCTAACTTTGACCCGACGCGTACGAATATGATTCCAGCATTACCAAGCTGGACAACTTATTCCTATGAGGCTGCATTTACAAACCCTAAAACATTATATTTAACGGCAGGTTCACATGATATAAAAGTACAACACGATGCAGGTAATACAGGCGATATCCGTTTGGACAGTCTGACACTTGGAACCTTTAATAAAGCATCCGTTCGATTGACAGATGCTGTCATTGCAGCTTCTGGGGCTATGCATATTGAAATGGGTACTGGCCTTAGCACTGCTAACAATGAGGCAAGTAATTATAGCGATTCTGTTATGTTGGGCCATCCATATTATCCAAAAGCATTTAAAGAGATGCGTGATGATTTACGTGCTGAAATGATGGACCATTATGATTTTATCACAGCATATGAGAATCTATTATTTGATGGGGATGTAATGCCTGAGGATAGTGGTATTCAGAATCTTGTCATTACAGGCGAGAACGTCACCGGAAG
>JAQICP010000316.1 GCA_027858555.1 Vallitaleaceae bacterium | reverse complement strand
AGCCTAAACTATTGTCAGCTATTCCCGATATCGATATTCTAATAACCATGGGGTGTGGCGTGGAATGTCCTTATTTACCGAGTAGCCACAGAGAAGATTGGGGACTGACGGACCCTTCTGGCGGACCGATTGAAGATTTCAGAATTACTAGAGATATGATTAAGTCTAAAGTTGAAGAATTAATCATTAGAATTCAGAACGGAGTGTTATAATATGTTTACTTGGTTAGATAATCTTATACGGCTTTTTGTTGAAAAAGTCTTCGGTGTTTCCATGGAAACACATCTTGGTGGCAGTATTCACTTTTTCTTTTATGATACGATTAAGATCATCATTTTATTATCCACTATGATTTTTATAATATCCTATATCAGAAGCTATTTTCCACCAGAACGTACTAAGAAAATATTAACAAGATTTAGTGGTATCAAAGGAAATGTCATGGCTTCTTTGCTAGGTATCGTAACACCATTTTGTTCTTGCTCATCGGTGCCTATTTTTATAGGCTTTGTGGAGAGTGGGGTGCCACTTGGGGTGACGTTCTCTTTTTTGATAACTTCCCCGATTGTTAACGAAGCTGCATTTGCTATTTTATTGGCATCTTTCGGTTGGAAATTAGCAGTGGTTTATGTCATTACTGGTGTCATTATAGGTATTGTTGGTGGATTAATCATTGATAAGTTAAAGATGGAAGATCAAGTGGAACAATATGTTTATGATATGCAGATGGCTGACACCACATATATTAAATTAAATGCCAAAGAACGACTGGAATTTGCCTTTACTAATGTGAAAGATATCATCAAGCGCATATGGATATTCTTGATCATCGGGATAGCACTTGGCGCAGTGATTCATGGTTGGGCGCCAGAAGAATTCTTAGCGAAATATGCAGGTCCAGATAATCCGTTATCAGTCATAGTTGCGGTTATTGTAGGAATTCCTCTTTATTCTAACGCACTTGGTACCATACCTATTGCAGAAGCACTTATTCTAAAAGGTGTGGGTATAGGAACAGCTCTAGCTTTAATGATGGCAGTTACAGCACTATCATTACCAGAATTGATACTACTTAAAAAAGTCATTAAGATTAAGCTGATAAAGGCATTCGTCATTATTACGGGTGTCGCAATTATTTTAACTGGATATTTATTCAATGCCATAGGCAATTCCTTGTTGTAAAGAATTGTGAAGAAAGGAAGAAATCATAATGGAAATTAAAGTATTAGGAACAGGTTGTAAAAAGTGCCTAGAATTAGAGGCTAAAACCAAGCAAGCCATAGAAGCATCTGGCAAAGATATCACACTTACAAAAGTAACTGAGATTAAGGATATTATGGGCTACGGTCTAATGTCTACACCAGGTCTTGTGATCGATGAAGTTGTAAAATCTATGGGACGTGTGCCAAAAGTTAAAGAAATCATCAAATATATCGAAGAATCACAATAATTCTGATATACTTATCATAATGATAAAAAAGTCGAGGTGCATATATGCCAGGTTATGTTCTATCTATTGATTGCGGTACACAGAGTTTAAGGGCTATTATTTTTGATGCAAAAGGGAAGATGCTAGCAAAGTCGTCGGTTTCGTTTGAACCATATTATTCGACAAAACCAGGATTCGCTGAACAAGATCCTTATGTCTATTGGCATGCACTATGTCAAACGACCAAAGAATTGAAATCAGTGAACTTAGCTATTTTCGACAACGTTGATGTGGTTAGTGTAACAACACAAAGGGACACCTGTACCTGTCTTGACAGGGACGGAGAACCTGTGAGAGATCTTATTTCATGGGCGGATGAACGTGTCATAGCCCAACCGAGAGTCTATTCTAAAAGGAATCAACTAGCCCTTAGAGCTGTTGGTATGTTTAAGGTGGCTAATCTGCTCAGTCGACAATGCCATGGACACTGGGTGGAGGACTATGAACCTGAGAACTGGGCTAAGACTTATAAATACGTACAATTATCAGGCTTTTTGAATCATAAATTGACATCAAAGTTTAGGGATGGCGTGGCAAGTCAAGTCGGCCATATACCATTCAATTATAAAAAGCGAATATGGGAAAAACCTAATAGTATGAAGGGACAATTGTTTCAATTAGGCATGGACAGGATGATTGACTTAGTTGAAACCACAGGCATTCTTGGTCATGTAACTAAAAAAGCTTCTGAAGAAACTGGATTAAAGATTGGACTACCTGTAGTTGCAGCAGGTTCAGATAAAGGTTGTGAGACATTAGGTGTTGGTTGTAATGATAATAGCACCATATCTATTTCATTAGGGTCACAAGCAACTGTTCAAGCAAGTTCTGAAAAATATTATGAAGTTCAAAGCTTTATACCACCATTTCCAGGTGTTAATCCTGAGCGGTATAATCCAGAAATTCAGATATACAGAGGCTACTGGATGATCTCTTGGTTCAAAAATGAGTTTGCTCATAGAGAACAAATTCAAGCTGAAAAAGAAGGGGTAACACCTGAATACTTACTGGACAAAGAGCTGAAAAATATACATCCGGGATCAGATGGCTTAATACTCCAACCTTTTTGGGGAGCAGGGCTTAAAAGTCCTGAAGCTAGAGGGTCAATCATTGGGTTTTATGATTATCACAAACGCATACTCATATAGAAAGCCATTATAGATGGTATTGCTTTTGCGTTACTTGAAGGTATGCAGATGATTGAGAAAAAGTCAGGTAATAAAATTAAAAAAATAATGATATCTGGTGGTGGTTCAAGTTCTAATGAGATATGCCAGATAACCGCAGATATATTCAATTTACCTGTTTTTCGGGTTCAGACTTATGAAACATCCGCACTGGGTGCCAGCTTGGTTGGTTATGTGGCTAATGGTACGTATTCTAATTTTGATGAAGCGACAAAAGCCATGGTGCATGAAGGTGATGTTTTCACCCCAGACAGTAAAAATCAAGTGATTTATGACGCTTTATATCATAAAGTATACAAAAAATTATATAAGAAAATGAAACCATTTTATAAAGAAATCGGGGAAATTATATAATAGCGGTTAACTAAGTTCTTCTCATCTTAGAATATAGTACTTAATAAATATAGTTCAAGTAAAGCCACAATTCCTCAAAGAATTGTGGCTTTACTTTTGCTAATCTAGCTATGCCATTATGACTCAACTTATAAATTCACATTGCACTTCTATACAATCAGACCAGTTTGGCTTGGTTTGAATTTCTATAGCTCTATGATTGGGCTAACTAAAAGTTAAAATGACAATGATAACAGCTAGCACCCTATGTATTATTACACAGACCTCAATGTACTTTGTTATATATAGTCACTCCCGTTTAGTACGTAGGTTCTATGTTGCGCGACATAATTATATTACTCCTGACTTAATAAGAATAGTTCATGGGCCAAATCTTCGATATTCACAAGTGAATTAGTTACAAGAAAAACGCCTGTATCTTTATCTTCATAAAACCCAATGTAACTATTAAAACCTCCAGTTTCACCATTATGCCAAATAAGGGCTTCATCACTGTCTTCTTTTCGATCAATGATAAAGTTCATGCCCATCCAAAAAGTTTCATCCACTTGTAGCAGTGGTTGTGTTGTCATTTCTATTGACGGAACAGTTCTATCAACTAAGGCATCCAAAAAAAGAAGCATGTCATTACCAGTCGAACGGATACCACCTGCAGCTACAATGCCTTCCTTCATAATCCATGGAGAACTCTTTATTCCTAACTTCAACGGTCCAAGTGCTGCATAACCTCTGAAACCATCAGCATATAAATCATCCTCATACGCATCATATAATGTTGAAGTATTCGTCATGCCCAAGGGCTCTGTGATTATTTCTTTAAGCATAGCTTCATAACTCGTTTGCCGCGATTCTGTCAGACACATCCCAAGAATACCAACACCATAATTAGAATATTCCCAACTACCTTGATCACCACTGAGTTTTCTTGTATCTTCCATAAACTGATACATTTCTTCCTTAGATAAGTTTTTGTATGGGTTAGTGCCAGTTAACCCGGCTATATAGGTGCTAAAGGCAAAGTTAAAAGAACTAGGAAGTCTAGAAAGGCCTGAAGTATGGGTCGTTAACTCCTTCAGTGTAACACTATCAAAAACATTATCAGTACCTATCTTGCTTGAATCAATATACATATCCACTGTATCCTCTAGAGAAATATTTTCGGACGTCATGGAATCTGCTAACATAATTGCAGTAAACACTTTAGTTATAGAACCGATTTCAAACATAGTCTCAGCTGTTATTTCACCAGATTTATCCAACTGATCATATCCATAGGTGAACAGGGCTTTTTCTTCTCCATTTACAACACCAACTATGAGTCCTGGTATTTTATTCTTATCTAGATAATTTTGAATAGTCTCCTTATATTCTTCAAAATATGCTGTATCTCCTTGCACTAAGGTTACTTCCTTATTATCAAGAAAACTTATATCTATTCTAAAGGATAGTAATAGAAACAAGCCCAATGCTAGTAATACACCACCATTTATTCTGTATTTTAATAGAAGCTTGGCTCTAGATATTTCTTTTGATGGAGATTTCTTTTTTTTCTTAATGATTACCTTTTCAACAATTTTTTCAGCTCTAACAAGATTATCCAAACCATTAATAATCATGAAAACAGCCACTATTAACAAAAAAAACGGCATAAATGCAAGCATAATGTTTTCCTTTCTTTGTTGCAATTAATAACTTCGCTTTTATCTTATTCTCAAAAAGCGGTTGTCCTGTGCCGAAAGTTCACCTCAGAAATTATATCACCAGATGCCTTTACTAGCATTTGGTGACCGTTCTTGGTAAACTTTACTTTACTACCTAAATTCCACACGTGGAATTAATAAGCCTCAAAGATCACTATTTTACAAAGAATTTAGACTATTTCTTAAAAAATTTAACATTTAAACCGCCACCTTTCAATTATTTTCGATAAATTATTGAGTGTTAATTTTCAACAAAGATATTTATTAAACGCTGCAAGTTATCCACAGAGAGACACTCAATTTTTTAGATGATATTCTTATTATACCAGACATTTTTCATACCCTCCTTCTATGGATAGTTTTCAGCTTTACCACGTTTTTCATAGGATATGACTACTTTGTTCGAAAGTAAGTCTGTCTTTCTCACATTTATCTAATTTTGCATACAGTTCTGTAGTTTCTATGCCTTTTTTTGTATTTAACAAATTGAACAGATGAATTCGTTGCATATGATGTAAGTGTAGAATAACTTTTGGCTTTAATTGAGTATTGTAGCATCGGTTACCATGTTTTTTTGGGATTGTATCCTTTTACTGCTTTTCTTACTATTATTTTAGCGTATATCAAGCTATAAAACTTCGATCGAATGGATATTTA
>JAQICP010000300.1 GCA_027858555.1 Vallitaleaceae bacterium | reverse complement strand
AAAGTTGTTAGCTATGCTTCTAGGAAAAATCAATTCAGGAATAGAATCGTCGAAGGACTACGTAATGAAGATATGGCAGTACTTGCGACCGCTTTGGTAAACTGTGAAGGCACAGATGGTTCTTACCCAGAAGGATATATAAGACAAGTATTAGATCAGTATAAGATGTATTTTGATCTATCAACATTAGAATGGGCATTTACAGGTGTTATTAATGAGTATAATACATATGAAATAAAGATATACGGGTTTAAAGGTGATACCTATAATGAGCACATCGTCCATATTATTACAGGCGATGGTTTGGTCGGACTGGAAGATGAATGGGTAATACCGTATAATTGTCAGTAGGCAAGATTTTTATGAGCAAATTTTAAAAAAAGTATTTACAAAAAAATCATTACAGGAATTGACAGGTAAGCTATTTTATATTATTATTAACGAAAGCGCTTTCGCTATAAATGGACAAATGAAAGCAAGTTGTATATGATTATGAGTATACCAGGCATTAATTGTAGCTAAAACAGGCAATTGAACAGAAATAATTAAGCCCAATCAATCAGGCACAATAAAGTGAAGCATAAACAATTAAACACTAATAATCAACTTAATACAATGGAGGTTTTTATGAGTTATACATTAGATCAAACAAAAGCATTTGTGATAGAAGATTATGATAAGAAGAAGGCATTTACCAGCTTCTTACCTGGTATTGCCGGGCTTAAAGGTATTCCACTCTGGAGTTTTTATATCAATAGAGGGCAAGGGTTATGTAGTTTTGGTATAGGAGATAAGAACAGTCCTATTATGGAGTTTTTTCCTGCTAATCAAGCCTACCAATATGTTCAGACCCATGGTTTTAGAACCTTCATTCAGTTGGATGATAGTGACATTTACGAACCATTTGCGGATATTAAAGACAGGTCACATATAAAGCGAACCATGACAATTGAAGCTAGTGTCTTCTCTGTTGAAGAGATCAATGAGGTGGTTGGGCTTAAGATCAAGGTTACTTACTTTGGACTACCTAATGAGAATATGGGCGCTATTGTTAGAAAAGTTGAAATTACGAATCTCTCAGTGACTAGAAATATCCGCTTATTGGACGGTATTGCTAATATAATTCCTTACGGGATTAGAAATGCGGAATATAAAGAAATGGGCAACTTGATGAAAAGTTGGATGGAAGTCATTAATATAGAAAATAAACTGCCGTTTTTCAAAGTAAGGGCGACTACAGCCGATACGGTTCAAGTTGATGCCATTACGAAAGGTCATTTTTATATGTCGTTTTCGAATGACCATGAACTGATTATGCCGATAGTGGATGCAAAACTTATATTTGGTGAGAATACTTCATTAGGTTATCCTGATGCATTTCATGATATAGATTTTAAAGCAAGTGTTTTTACACAGTACACAGATAATAAAGTGCCATGTGCCTTTACACCGATTGAAACCACTTTGAGGAAAGATGAACCCTTAGTAATCCATACATTAATGGGTAATGCAGCTTCGGTAGGTGTGGTTGATCATAACAAAGACCGCATACTGAGCGGTGATTATATCAAGACAAAACAGATGGAAGCCGCAGCATTAATTGAGGAAATGGTCACAGATATTGAGACGCATACGGCCTTACCTTTATTTGATGCGTATCTGAAACAGAGCTTTTTAGACAATCTACTTAGAGGTGGCTATCCAATTATACTAAAAGGACATGAGAAGGAATTCATCTATTATGTGTATTCAAGAAAGCATGGTGATCCTGAAAGAGAATATAACTTTTTTAGATTAGCGCCTGAGTTTTATTCCAATGGAGAAGGGAATTTTAGAGATGTCAATCAAAATAGACGTACGGATATACTCTTCAACCCAAAAATTGGCACCCATAATATTAAGCTATTCATGAATCTGATTCAACTTGATGGCTACAACCCATTGGTAGTTGAAAACAGTTGTTTTTTCATAGAGGAAAATACAGATATCCAGATGCTTGTTGAGGGGCATGTCCATAATTATGAAGATGAAATTGCAGCAATTCTAAAGACTGGTTACACACCAGGAGAGCTGATAACCCTGCTCCATGAAAAACCTATTAACTATATTACTGATGAGGAAGATCTAATCAAGTCAGTTCTGGATAAATCCTATCAAACAGAAGGCGCAAGACATGGAGAAGGCTTCTGGAGCGATCATTTCACCTATAATATTGATTTGGTTGAGTCTTATCTAAAGATATATCCAGATAGACTAAGCGACATGCTGTTTGACGAAACCGGTTATCGTTTTTATGATAGTGAGGAGTCTGTGCAGCCACGAGCTTTGAAATACCATAAGACTATGGATGGTCTAATCAGACAATACGACGCTGTCATTAAGGATGAGGAAAAGATTAAGCGCCTAAACTTAAATGAAAATGGCACGAATTGGGTTAAAACGGGTAGTGGCAAGGGTGAGATATACGAAACTTCTCTCATGGTGAAGCTTCTTAGTTTAATGGTAACTAAGTTTTCCCTACTTGATCCATACGGCATGGGGATTGAGATGGAGGCCAATAAACCTGGTTGGAATGATGCTCTAAATGGTCTTCCAGGTCTAATGGGTTCCGGTCTTGCTGAGACAATTGAAGTGAAGCGTATCGCTGAATTTATTATGAATTCCTTGTCAAATCTAGCACCAAGAAGTATAGGTGTTCCAGTGGAGATCATAAGTTTAATCGATACACTTAGAACCTTATTACTTGATACTGGCATTAACGATTTTGACTATTGGGACCGTTCGGCCTCAGGTAGAGAAGCTTATAGAGAGATGGTTCGATTTGGTATTACGGGTAAAGAGGAAAGTATATCAACTGAACAGGTTATCAGATTCACTAGTCTTGTCATCAATAAATTGGCTCTCGGACTAGAAAAAGCCAAAGCCATGGGTGACGGCGTTGCACCTTCATTTTTCAAATATCAGGTGACGGATTATGACGTCTTAACTGAAGATGGCCAACCTAAGAAGACCCATCTAGGGTTGGAATTAGTAAAAGTTAAAGGTTTTATATGTGAGCCATTACCATTATTTTTAGAAGGGCCAGCTAGGTACTTAAAAACTAATATCACCAAAGAAGAAGCTCTGTCCATACATCATAAAGTCCTTGAATCGGGCATATATGATAAAAAACTTGGTATGTTTAAAACCTCAGAAAGCTTGAATGATGAGAATTTTGACATCGGAAGAATCAGGGTTTTTACACCAGGATGGTTAGAACGAGAATCGGTATTCTTACATATGACCTACAAGTATCTATTGGGACTTCTTAAATCAGGCTTATATGATGAATACTACGTAGCAATGCAAACTAATTTTGTGCCTTTCCTTAACCCTGAAGTTTATGGGCGCAGCATACTTGAAAATAGTTCATTTATTGCTAGCAGCGTGAATCCTGACCCACATGTTCATGGACAGGGATTCGTTTCAAGGCTAAGTGGTTCTAATGCGGAAGTCTTAAACCTGTGGTATTTGATGATGGTAGGAAAAGGTGGATTTAAGTATGATCAGCATTTAAGTTTTGAGTTTGCACCCATACTTAGTCAGACATTTTTTGGTGATGAAGGCATTGTAAGCTTTAAGTTCTTAAGCCATACATTAATCACCTATATCAATAAAACAGGCAAGTCGACTTATGGTGAGGATAAAGCAGTTGTTGACTATGTGGAAGTGTATCAAGATGGCAAGACAGATCGCATCTCATCGGCTAATCTAGGTGAAAAGCACGCAATGGCACTCAGAGAAGGTCAATTATCAGCTATTAAAGTGTATTATAAATAAAGCAAGTAATAGTTAAGTGTAGAAAAATTAAAATGTAGTAGAAAAAGAACTAAATATAATAGCAATAAAAAAGGTTCAGGAGAATAATCTCTTGAACCTTTTAATGTGAACTTTGTATGGGCGCAATCAATGATTAAACATCTCGTCAAAGGTGGATTGATCCATATTAGAAAGCGTACTGTCATCATAAAAGTATGAGAAAGTATGAGTGCCGTTTACATAAGTATTGTTACGAATGATGATGCCAGGAAGGCTGGTGTCAGTTATATTCATCATTAGATAAAAGCTACCCTTGTTGTCTGGATGGGTATAACCATCAAAAACATTGCCTTCAATTATAAGATGATCCACAGGTGTCTCCATGTAAAATATCGTTACATGATGAGACAAGCTAAGGTTAGCGCTGCTATCCGTATATCTTGATTGAGTCGTATGCCAACCAACCCCTACATCTGAACAAGTATTGTTATAAAAATAGATATCTTTTAGATTACCACCTGAAGGTTTATTACCTATTTCAAAAGAAGCCATACCACAATTATAGATGTCGTTTCCTTGATAAGTGATACGTTCTTGAATGGCAGAAGTCGTATTATTTTGGTTAGTCAGGCCTGAATCAAATATCTCATAGATGGTACAGCTTTCCACTTCGATATCTGTTGCATTACCCCAAAACTCAATACCATTGCCATAACGTGTAGGTACACCATTAGTGTCGTGAAGATAACTTCCGCCCATATAACTCACTTCAACATGACGGACGGTGATATGACTGGTATTGCCACCGCCGATACCATGGCCGGAACCGAAGGTGAGATGCAAATCTTCATATGTCACATAAGAGACATTTGTTTCGTCTATGGCATGTAGATTGACACAGCATTCAATATTGGTATATAGATTAGATAATGATTTTGAAGCATACATATATAATTTTTTGTTGTCAGAATCATAATAATAATCACCATCTTGACTTAGGTCATCAAGAGACCATTTTTTGATACCAAAATCGGTTTGATTGGTAATAGTGAAATTATCCCCGGAATTGAATATAATATTGCCGACATCATAAGGAATCGCTGTAGCATATTCCAGTATGTTATTAGCTGAGGTTAACCAAAGTTCTTGGTTATATGCGTTAAAAGCTGGTGCAATAATTGGATCCCTGCCATCCTCAGCAGTATCCCCAGCACTATCACTAACACCATATGCGCCATAATAGATTTCATGATCTATAGACCCACTTTTAGGAATCAGTTGGCCTCGGTAGACGGTATCACGGCGGAATAATACTTCATCACCAGGTAATAATGCTACAGCATTCAATCCTTCAAGGTCTTTCAAAGGCGCTTCCATGGTACCATCGTTCCCATTATCCCCACTCAATGAATCAATATAATAGACTCGATTATTACCAGTCGCAAAAGGATTCTCAGCATCGGATGCTAACGCGTCACCCCTATCCTGGTTATATATATCCTCCCTGCTGTTTACCGGTTGGTTGAAGACGGGGTTTTCCCGGAGGGCCGAAACAGTATC
>JAQICP010000163.1 GCA_027858555.1 Vallitaleaceae bacterium | reverse complement strand
TAATTGAAGATTATCAACTAATTGATGTGGAATGGAGGATTCTATGATTACAGAAGCAATTGAAAAGGTAATGGCAGGCAATGATTTAAGCAGTGAAGAGATGATTGATACAATGAATGCGATTATGGCAGGTGGTATATCAGAAGCTCAGATAGCGGCATTTTTAACCGCCCTTAAGATAAAAGGGGAAGCCGTTTCGGAGATCTATGGTGCTGCTAAAGTGATGCGCGAAAAAGCTGAGCCTATTGATGTGAGCGACCTATATACCATTGATACCTGCGGGACTGGCGGTGGTAGTGCTAAGACTTACAACATATCTACAGCAGTTTCTATTATTGCAGCAGCAGCAGGCATATCCGTTGCAAAGCATGGTAATCGTTCAATTACCAGCAAATGCGGTGCAGGGGATGTTCTTGAAGAATTGGGTATCAGGATTGATTTGATACCTGCACAAGTAGAATCTTGTATACGAGAAGTTGGTATTGGATTTATGTTTGCCCCTACATTTCACAAGGCGATGCGTTTTGTTGGACCAACTAGAAAGGCACTCGGTTTTAGAACTGTATTTAACATACTTGGACCACTAGCTAATCCCGCTAATGCCAATGCACAAGTAATGGGTGTTTCTGTTCCAGCTTTTGCAAAAGCCATGGCTGAAGTGCTGCTAAAATTAGGTGTGGAAAGAGCATTGGTCGTAAGTGGTGCGGATGGTCTTGATGAAATCAGTATAGCATCAGAAACCAATATAGCTGAAATAAAGAATGGTAAGATTATTACATACACCATCAGTCCTAAAGATTTTGGAATGGATTTTGCCGATTTGTCTGAACTTGTAGGCGGCTATGCTGACGAGAATGCTCGGATTCTACTAGATGTACTTGGCGGTCATAAAGGTCCTAAGAGGGACATTTTGCTCCTTAATGCAGGAGCAGCACTCTATATAGGTAAGAAAGCTAAAACCCTGCAAGAAGGCGTTATAATGGCTTCTGAAATCATTGATTCTGGTAAGGCACTAGAAAAATTAGAAGAATTAAAAGCTTACGTTCAAAGTATATAAATTAGTTGACGGTTTCTGATAAGGAGTACAAGATGAGAATATATTTGGAAGATATTGTTTTGAAAAAAAGAGCTAGGGTACTAGAGCGGGCGTATGATGTAGAGACGCTGAAAAACAATTGTAAGAATGCGCCACAGGGACCTTCATTTTATCAGATGTTAAAAAAAGACGGCCTATCCATTATAGGTGAGATTAAAAAAGCCTCCCCTTCAAAAGGGTTAATCAAAGCTGATTTTCACCCTGTAGAACTGGCGAAAGTTTATGAAATGGCCGTTGATGGTATTTCTGTCCTTACAGAAGAAGCATACTTTTTAGGCCATGATGATTATCTTAGAGATGTGAGTGAAGCCGTTAGTATACCAACCCTATGCAAGGATTTCATAGTAGACCCTGCACAGATCTATCGTGCTAAGTTACTTGGGGCTAGTTGTGTGCTACTAATTGTAGCCATTCTTACGGATGATGAACTACTAGCTTTTCGTGATACGGCTGAGAGCATTGGACTGGACGCCTTAATTGAAGTGCATACCCAGGTGGAATTAGATAGAGCACTAATCATTAAACCGAAGATCATCGGTATCAATAATCGCAATCTAATGACCTTTGAAACGGATCTAAATACGACACTTGAATTAGTGGTATCCATACCAGAAGATGTGGCAGTCATCAGCGAAAGTGGTATCTTTGATGAGAAAGAAATTAAGGTGTTGAATAAAGGTAGGTATGATGCTATTTTAGTAGGTGAAAGCTTTATGAGAAGCGATGATATGGTTAGACACGCAAAGGTACTAAGAGACGCTTATAAGCAGGAATAGAATAAGCGCTATGAATAGAAGAACAGGTTAGAGGCAAGTATGTTATGAAAGTAGTATAACTGATTAGCCCTATAGCACTAGAAGATGGCGGGACATATGCATGAAAATTAAGTACACAGTATTGGCGATATAAAGCTGTAGCTTAGAACAGGAGATAACATGGATACGAAAGTTAAAATATGTGGCATCAAGACAATTGAAGAAGTAGCAATCATTAATCAGTATCCCCTTGATTACGCAGGTTTTATCTTCGCGCCAAGCAAACGTCAGATGACAAAAGACAAGGCGAAAACCTTGATTGATATGCTAGGTAGCCACATTAAGCCAATTGGGGTATTTGTGGATCATTCATTTGACGAGATGGTCGAAATTATCAATTATTGTAATCTCTATGGTGTACAATTACATGGTGACTATAAGCAAGACTTTGAATATGCTAAAAAGCTGAAACGATTGATTATCTCTAAAGGGATTCAACTTAAGGTGATATGGAAAAGCATATCAATTGGCAAAGGATCGGGTGAAAAAGGCTCGGGGGATTATACGAAGAATCTAGACCGTGATGAAACAGATCATATAAAAAAAATAAAAATTGATATTGAAAATATGGAACCCTACGTAGATGCCATTCTTTTTGATACTTACAAAAAAGGTGAAAAAGGTGGTACCGGTGAAGTGTTTAACTGGGAATTGTTAGATGCGTTTGAGGTTAAGGTAGAACGCATTTTAGCAGGTGGGTTGTCACCAGATAACATTGTTGATGCGATTCATACTGTGAGACCCGACACAGTTGATGTGAATTCTTCACTTGAAGTAGAACTGATAAAGACAAAAGAAAAAGTAGATAGATTATTTAACCGCTTGAAGGAGGTTTAATTATGAGTGATAAGAATTTTGGCCAGTATGGTGGCCAGTACGTACCAGAGACTTTAATGCAGCCACTAAAAGAGCTGGAAGAGGCTTTTGAAAAATATGTGAACGACCCTGACTTTATGGCAGATTATATGTATTATATGAAGGACTATGTTGGTAGACCGTCCCCACTTTATTTTGCTGAGCGTATGACTGAGCAACTGGGTGGTGCACAGGTTTATCTTAAAAGAGAAGACTTAAATCATACAGGTGCTCACAAGATCAATAACGTGATCGGACAGATTCTACTTGCTAAAAAAATGGGCAAGAAGAAAGTCATTGCTGAGACAGGCGCAGGTCAACATGGTGTTGCAACAGCTACTGGTGCGGCTCTATTTGGTATGGAATGTACGGTTTATATGGGCGAAGAAGATGTGGCAAGACAAGGTCTTAATGTGTTTAGGATGGAATTGCTGGGTGCTAAGGTTGTAACTGTCATGTCTGGTACACGTACGTTGAAAGATGCTACAAATGAAGCAATCAGAGAATGGGTGAGATGTGTTGAAGATACGTTTTACGTCATTGGCTCGGTTGTTGGACCACATCCATATCCTAAGATGGTCCGTGATTTCCAGCGTATTATAGGTGATGAAACAAAGAGGCAGATACTTGAAAAAATCGGTAGATTACCAGATGTCATCATGGCATGTGTTGGTGGCGGTTCTAATGCCATGGGGATATTCTATCCCTTCGTTGAAGATAAGGAAGTCGCTCTTATAGGTGTTGAAGCAGCTGGACTTGGTGTTGAAACCGGTAAGCATGCCGTTGTGGTACATGAATCAGCAAAAGGCACACTAGGTGTTTTACATGGCATGAAGACTAAGTTACTCACTGATACAGATGGTAACATCATTCCAGCGCATTCTATATCAGCTGGACTTGATTATCCTGGTATTGGACCGGAACATGCCTATCTACAAGATATTAAACGCGCTACTTATGAAGTGATTACAGACCAAGAAGCGCTGGATGGTTTTGAAATGCTCTGTAAAATCGAGGGCATCATACCGGCACTTGAAAGCTCACATGCTATTGCCTACGCGATGAAAGTGGTGCCGACTATGGACAAAGACAAGGTGGTGGTCATCAATCTGTCCGGTAGAGGGGACAAAGATACCCATACAGTTATGGATTACTTTAGAACTGGCAAACAAGGCCTTGAAGCCTTGAACAAATAGGAGGGTCGTATGAATAGAATAGATAAAAAATTCGAAGTTTTAAAAGCAGCTAATAAAAAAGCATTTATTGGATTCATAACTGCTGGGGATCCACATTTAGATAAAACGGCAGCTTTAATATACGCACTTGAAGCCGCGGGAACAGATGTCATTGAGATTGGCATTCCTTTTTCAGATCCACTTGCTGATGGTCCTGTGATTCAAGAAGCGGCAGTAAGAGCTCTTGACCACTGGGATTTTAATGTGGCAAAGGTGATGAAGCTTATGAAAGAAGTTCGCACGCACACAGAAGTGCCTATAGCTTACTTGGTATATGTGAATACAATTATTGTATACGGTAAAGAAAAGTTTATAAGCGAATGTGTTGAAGCGGGTATTGACGGGTTGATTATTCCTGATATGCCACTTGAAGAAAGAGGCGAACTTGAGGCTCTCATCAATGCGACAGATATAGCACTCATACCCCTAGTTGCACCAACAAGTAAGGACCGTATTGAAGCAATTGTATCAGGTTGCAAAGGGTTTACTTATTGTGTATCTTCTCTTGGAGTAACGGGTAGATCATCAGACTTTTATAATGGGGTTGAATTATACCTTCAAGATGTGAGAAGTCGTTCTGTACTTCCAACAGCGGTAGGATTTGGTATTTCAACACCTGCGGATATCATTGCTTTAAAGGACTACGTGGATGGTGTTATCGTTGGTAGCGCTATTGTTAATCAAGTAGCTGAGTCTAATGGTAATCCTGAGATTGTAGGTGCTTTTGTTAAGACATTGGTGGACGCACTAAGATAGAAGGAATTGAGATTGATTTCTGATGGATATTGCTAATAAGAACCTGTGATTCTAGAATGTTGTTGGATTTTAAATCATAGGTTCTTTTTTTCGCTTTCAGTGAAAACGCATACTGATGGTACGCTTTGTTCTGCAGTAGGAA
>JAQICP010000122.1 GCA_027858555.1 Vallitaleaceae bacterium | reverse complement strand
TCACTATGATTATTGACCAATTTAAAGATTTCATGATTATCATCTTAATTATTGCCATCTTATTATCCATATTCATTGCGGATGAGTTGGCAGACGGAATTGTCATTATTGGAATTGTTATTCTTAATGCCATTCTAGGTGTTACACAAGAAAATCGTGCCAGTAACGCACTAAGTGCATTAAAGCAGATGGCAGCGCCAAAGGCAAAAGTGGTACGAGCAGGCCAATTGGTCAGTATTGATTCTAAAGAATTGGTACCAGGTGATCTGGTTGTACTTGAGTCAGGTGATTATGTACCAGCTGATCTTAGAGTTATAGAAAATGTAAACCTTAAAATCGATGAGTCTGCACTAACAGGTGAATCCGTTGCAGTAGAAAAAAGCGATGGGATATGTGAGGACGAACATGCGTCAATTGCAGACCGACAGAATATGGCTTATATGAGTACCATAGTCACTTATGGTAGAGGCAAGGGCATTGTTACTGGAACTGGCATGAAAACCGAAATCGGTAAGATTGCAACCATGCTAAGTGAAACAGAAGAAACGCAGACACCATTGCAAATAAAACTGGCTAGTTTCGGCAAGTTGCTAGGGATCATATGTATTTTTGTCAGTATTATTATTATTATCTTAGGCTTACTTAGAGGGCAACCTTTGATTGAAGTGTTTATGACAGCAATTTCACTTGCAGTAGCAGCGATACCAGAAGGGTTACCTGCAGTTGTAACAGTGGTTCTTGCCATGGGCATGCAACGTATGATCAAGCGAAATGCAATCATGAAGAGACTCAGTGCTGTTGAAACATTAGGTTCAACTACTGTTATATGCACTGATAAAACAGGCACCTTGACCCAGAATAAGATGACAGTGACAAAGGTATATGATGGTGCTGACGAGTGGTCAGTAACTGGAACTGGATATGGTTTTGGTGGCAAGGTGAGTTGTGCGGATAAACCAATCAGCCAACTTAATATGTTATTTTTAACAGCTACGCTTTGTAATGATTCAGAAGTTAAAGATGGCGAGGTCATCGGAGATCCTACAGAAGGCGCACTGATTGTACTTGGTGCAAAAGCTAACTATGATAAAGCAACCTTAAATACAAAACATCCAAGACTGAAAGAGTTTCCATTTGATTCTGAGCGTAAGCTGATGTCAACCCTGCATTTTATTGATGGTGACTACTATATGTTGACTAAGGGAGCACCAGACGTCATTTTAAGTAGAGTTAGCAAGATTGATATGAATGGTTCCATCAGTGATATTACTGGCGAAGACAAGCTCAGAGCAGCAGAAAAGAATCATCAATATGCCGCTCATGCCCTCAGAGTACTGGGTTATGCTTATAAAAAAGTTGATAAGGATGCAGTTCTTGAAAAAGAAGAAGATAATCTGATCTTCGCTGGGCTTTCATGCATGATCGACCCACCAAGACAAGAAGCCAAAGATGCTGTGAAATTATGTAAGAGAGCCGGTATTCGCGTGGTTATGATTACAGGTGACCATATACTTACTGCTCAAGCGATTGCAAAAGAATTAGGTATTATCGAAGATTTTTCTCAAGCACTAGAAGGTGGAAGGATTAATGATTATGATGATGACGCCTTTCTTGAAGTGGTTCAAAAAACCAATGTGTTTGCTAGGGTATCTCCAGAGCACAAAGTCCGTATTGTGGATTTTGTCAGGAAAAATGGTGATGTTGCTGCAATGACAGGTGATGGTGTTAACGATGCACCTGCACTTAAGAAAGCTGATAGCGGTATTGCAATGGGTATTACGGGTACAGATGTGGCTAAAGAAGCTGCAGATATGATTCTGACCGATGATAATTTTGCCAGTATTGTAGACGCAGTTGAAGAAGGCCGAATTATCTATGCTAATATTAGAAAGTTTGTTGGATTCCTATTGGCCTGTAATGTGGGTGAAATTCTGATTATATTTACAGCGATGCTTATAGGATGGCCAGTACCACTTGTGCCGATTCAATTGCTATGGGTTAATCTTATTACAGATTCATTCCCAGCATTTGCACTTGGTTTAGAAAAAGGCGAAGCAGGGATGATGAATCAACAACCTAGAAATCCAAAGGATAGTCTTGTGGATAAAAAGATGGGTATAGCCATTGCATTCCAGAGTTTGGGACTTGCAGCTGCAACCCTTGCATCATACAGAATCGGCTTTTTGTTTGCAGAGAATTTAGAAGCAGATGCACAGCTCACTGTAGCTAGAACATTCTGTTTTACCACACTGATATTAGGTGAAATGTTACGTGCCTACTCAGCCAGGTCAGAAGATATAGCTTTATTTAAAATGAAAGTCTTAGGTAATAAATATCTGAATTATTCAGTATTAATAGCAATCGTATTATTAATACTTGTCTTATATGTGCCATTTTTACAACCTATATTCACAACAAGCCCACTTGGATTTTTAGAATTTGGTGTGGCATTTGGACTTGGTTTAGTGCCATTACTCATGGGTGAGATAGCAAAAGTAGTAAAGAAATATTAGTTAAGAAAAACGAGTTAAGCAATTATAGTGTTTTATTTTAAACGTGTGAATACAAATCGCGAAAGAGGTCTAGTAATAATGAAATCATTGATTATAACTGAAAAACCATCTGTAGCAAGAGATATAGCTAATGTCCTTGGATGTAAAACAAAACGAGACGGCTACATAGAAGGTGAATCCTATGTGATTACTTGGGCTGTAGGTCATCTGATTACTTTGTTTGAACCAGAAGATTATAGTGACACTTATAAGAAATGGCACTATAAGAGTCTGCCAATTATTCCTGAAACGATTAAAATAAAACCCTACCCAAAAACTAAAAGTCAATTGACTATTATAAAGAACTTAATTAAAAGAGAAGACGTGGGTAGTCTCATATGCGCTACAGATAGTGGGCGTGAAGGTGAGCTGATTTTTCGCTATATATATGACTACTTAAAAAGCAAGAAGCCATTTGAACGCTTATGGATTTCAAGTATGACCGATGAGTCGATTAAAAAGGGATTTGATACCTTAAAACCATCAAGTGCCTATGATAACCTCTACCATTCTGCAAAATGCCGTTCAGAGGCGGATTGGCTTGTAGGTATCAATGCTACCAGGGCATATACCACACTCAATAATGTACTGCTAAGCATTGGACGGGTTCAAACACCCACACTGGCTTTAATTGTTAATAGAAACCACGAGATAGTTGCCTTTATTCCACAAGATTATTATGAGGTGGTGGTGGACTATGGTGAATTTAAAGGCATATGGTTTAATCAGAAACCTTCTGAAACTAAAATCATGGATGAGACAGAAGCCCTGGCCATTAAAAACAAGGTATTTGACCGAGACGGTAAAGTTACCAAGATTGAAAAAAAGAAGAAGGTTGAAAAGCCACCATTATTATATGATTTAACGGAACTTCAAAGAGATGGCAATAAGATGTATGGGTACAGCGCCCAAGATGTACTTACCTACGCTCAAAATCTCTATGAGCGCTACAAATTATTAACTTACCCAAGGACTGACAGCAGGTATCTAAGTGATGATATGAAAGCTACGGTGAATGAAACCATGGCTCATATTAATATACCACCTTACGATAAGGCGATAAAATCAATTTTAGCAAAAGGCTTGAAATTCAGCAATCGAATTATTGATAATAGTAAAGTAACAGATCACCATGCTGTTATTCCAACAAACTTAAAACCTAATACCGGACGTGTACCGAAAGAAGAAATGACCATCTATAACCTAGTTGTGAAAAGGTTCATAGCGGTGTTCTACCCGGATTTCATATACGAAACAACATCAGTTTTTGTTAATATTGAAAAAGAAAAATGTGTGTCAAAGGGCAAAGTAATCATTCAAAAAGGTTGGAAAAGCTTATATAAGGCAGATAAAGATGATAAAGATCAAGAATTACCTGTTATTACCAAGAACGATATCCTTCATGTGATTGATAGTGAATTGCAGAAGAAACAGACTTCACCACCAAAGCCATATACAGAAGCAACCTTGCTTAGTGCGATGGAAAATGCTGGTCGTTATGTAGAGGATGAAGATCTAAAAGAGCAATTAAAGGAAGCTGGATTTGGTACTCCAGCTACACGAGCAAGTATCATAGAACGGCTGATTCATGTTAAATATATCTTTCGTAAAGGAAAAGGACTATTTCCAACAGAAAAAGGTATTAAGTTGATTCAGATTGTACCAGATGAACTAAAGCTAGCAGAGACGACTGGCAAATGGGAAAAGGGTCTGACTAAGATAAACAGAGGTGAACTAGAGCCTGAAAAATTCATGAGCAGCATTAATCGTTTTGTTTCATATATAGTTAGGGAAGCTGATAAAAACAAGCATAGTGTTGTATTTGAGAAGGAAGTATATGGCAAAGGAAAAGCAGCATCAAGAACTGATACTCGAAAAAGCCTAGGAAAATGTCCTATATGTGAAACTGGTCAAATTCATGAAAATAGCAAAGGCTTCTATTGTTCCAATTGGCAGCAAGGCTGTAAGATGACTATCTGGAAAAACCAATTAAGCAGTCAAGAAATTGAGATAGATGAGGTTATCATTAAAGACATATTAAGTAAGCCTTTTATTCAGATTGAAAAAGGTAATACTACCTATAAACTTGGCCTGACTCAGAAGCATACGGTAGCCATTCTGGCGGAAACAACTACGAAGTAAAGTGGCCAGTCGGTAGCCAGTCAGTAGCCAGTCGGTTGTATGTTACAATAAAAGATATCACTGCATATCAAAAGGAGACTAGTTTTCACTATTCTCCTTTAATTTTTTAGCTTATGTGTTATTTAGTCCTGCAGAATCATGGTATCTTAACTATTCAAAAATGATAGTACCATATTCCCAATAATCTACGTAGATAGAGTTATCATCGATTCTCTGCCATAAAATACTTTCATCAATAAAAAGTATTTTATTAGGGAATTCATAGATGGTTCCGTGTTCGCCACCGTCAATAGAAGCAGTAAGTGAAGCACTCATATTCTGTAGTACATCTGAATCTATAGGAGCGCCGGTTTGATAGTCGATAAATGTATAATAAGTTGCAAATTCAGCACTGTCTTCATACCAAGATATCAATTCTTCAAGTGTTGTGCCGTAATCGTATGTGATGTTAGTTGCATCATCAGCATAGATTGTCAGCATAACGCCATCAGCAGTTCTATTGACATTTTGAAGTTCAACATCGTAAAAATAGTATGTGAGGTATGTATCAATCGCAGTTTGAAGCTCGGCATCTGTTACAGTAGACTCAACTTCCAAATACCATGAAAACTCATCGTTGTAAATGAAAACGTTCTTAGTAGCAGAACCATTTGGACTATAGATCATAGATTCTTGTGTATCATAAGGATCTGTATAGGTGCCAATAAAATTCCCACCAATTATACTGCCATCATTATTGTCATCATTGTTGCTATCAGGGTTTAGAGGATTATCACCAGTAGTATCACCATTGTTAGGGTCTAAAGGCGTACCACCGTCATTATTATTATCAGGGTCTAAAGGCGTGCCACCGTCATTATTGTTATCAGGGTCTAGAGGTGAATCGCCACCAGTATCACCACCAACATCGCCCATTAAGAACCCGAAGAAATCAGGATCGCAATCAATTTCACCGTCAATAACGATTAGTCCTGATTCATCACCTTCAACATAGATTATATTAGATTCAATCATTTCAAAGTCCATGTCATCACTAACGAGTGCTATATCATCTTCAAATTCAAAGTAAGTACCTTCTTCGCCGCCATCTAGGCCTATTACGGTACCATCAGCATAATCTTCTAAATCGTCCTCATCAACATCATCTTCATCTTCATAAGTAATAAAAGGTGTAGCTTCAGCAATAACCTCATAACCGCCCATCATGTCTGCATAATCTTCAAGTGTTTCATAACACTGTGGAAATAGGAATTCGAAATCTTCACTAACTAAGGTAACAAATGCAACATCATCTTTTACCTTAACCTCTGTTATCTCGATATCTGTGTCTATATCCCATTCATCAAGTTGCTCATCGATCATATCTTGCATATCAGCCATGATATCCTCTTCATCATCACCAATATCTGCGTCAAAATCTTCATCAAGAACATCTTCACTCATGGCCATAACAGCGGTGAGTTCACCATCAGCTGTTATGATTACATGACTTTCACCTTCCTCTAAATCGTAACCGCCACCACCTAAAAGACCAGAAATTAAATCACAACCTGTTAGTGATACTAACATAGCTGTTACTAGTACTAATGACATAATTTTCTTCATATTAAACCTCCCAGTTTATTTGCTTTGTATATAGAAGTGATTCTATATACATTAAAAAGATACGTATATCTCCTAAAACCCATATCATATAGTATATAAATACTTAGAATGACATATATATTTATCATCATCTGTATATACACCTATAATTTTAGCCGAAGTGGGTGGATTTGTCTATAATAAACGTTAATATTGCCATAGTTTTTCATATGGCATGCTATTTCTACAATGGATGTTTTGACATGGATTTGACATGGTTGTGCTAGCCTAGTATAATTACTGAAACCACAACGGCAATAAAGCTTAGTAGAAAAACGAGGTAATGATGAGTAAAAGCATATTATTTGATGGAGCGATGGGCACTTACTATCAATCCATAACAGGACTAAATACCGTATCTGAATGGGCTAATACAAAGAACCCAGAACTGATTAAGTCAATCCATGAAGCCTATTTGAATGCAGGTGCCCAGTTTATTCGAACTAATACTTTTGCTGCCTATACATTAACACTTGGTGCATCCAAAGAGGTGGTAAAAAAACTTGTCATCGCTGGTTATCAACTGGCTAATGAGGCGGTTTTAGCAGCGCATGGTAGAGTCGTTTGTTCACTGGGACCAATTCGATCAAGTGACGAAGATGATACAATAGTCCATAGGTCATACCTGATTACAATTGATGCTTTTATTGAGGCTGGTGGCGATACGTTTATATTTGAAACGTTTGATGATTTGTATTGGATTAACGTATTAAGCGCTTACATAAAAAGCATAAAGCCTATGGCAACTATTTTTGGAAGCGTTAGCATCAATAGCTATGGCTATACTAAATCCGGCATTAGCTATATCAATATCCTTGAAGGCTTTTGTAAAATGGAAACACTAACTGCTTTTGGGTTTAATTGCGCCATAGGTGCTGGGCATATGAGGCAGTTACTTGCCAGGTTAAATGGTACATATCAAGGACTAATAGCCTTACCTAACGCTGGTTATCCAGAAGTGATATTAGATCGACAGAGTTATCAGGATAATTCGGATTATTTTGCAGATCAATTATGTGAAATCAATCAGTTGGGTGCTATGTATATCGGGGGCTGTTGTGGTACCACACCCAAACATATAAAAACAGTTAGTAGAAGGCTGGGAGAAATAGAAGCTACTGTACCGGGAGATACGTCAGGAGAAGAAGCTAATGTTTCAGCAGTTGAGTCTGAAGTAGAGTCTGAAACAAAGCTGAAGGACACTGCTGTGGTAAATCCATGCGAAAGCACTAAGATCACTAAAAAAAAGATTGCAAAAGAGAGTAAAAAACATTTTGTGAATCCCGTTCCTAATCATTTCAGAGATAAGCTAATTAAGAATGAATTTGTGATTGCAGTAGAACTTGACCCACCTTATGGATTTGATATCAGTAAATTGATGGAAAGTGCTAACATACTTAAGACGACAAAAGTCGATATCATTACACTTGCTGATTCACCTCTGGGCAGAACTAGGGTGGATGCCATTATGATGGCAAGTAAAATCAAGCGAGAAGTGGGTATTGATGTCATGCCTCATTTATGTTGTAGAGATAAAAATACGATTGCAATAAGAGCCATGATTATGGCTGCACATATAGAGAATATTCGTAATATATTATTAGTGACAGGTGATCCAATTCCTCAAGCTGAAAGAGGCAGCATTAGTGGTGTTTTCAATGTGAATGCTATACAATTAATGGGCCTTGTGAGTCAGTTGAATATGGAACACATAGAAGAGGATCCCCTATATATCGGGGGTGCATTTGATCCGAAAAAAAGTAATATTGATAGAGAAATAGAGCGTATCATGAAAAAGAAAGAGGCAGGTGCCGCTTATTTATTAACCCAACCAATCTTCAGTGATGCTGATATTGATGTACTTATACGGGTGCGTAAGGAAACGGGCATTAAGATTTTAGCAGGCATCTTGCCACTGATCAGCTATAAAAATGCTAGATTTATACATAATGAGTTTTCTGGAATGGACATACCAGACGATGTCATGGATGCATTTGAACCATCTATGTCTCGGGAAGTAGCGGAGGCTGTAGGTACTAAGATAGCCATATCCATGAGTAATAAACTTAAAGAGCATGTGGATGGGTTATATTTTATGACACCTTTCAATAGAGCTTCCATGATTAAAAATATAATAGAGCAGATATAACAGAGCGTTTTAAGTCATATAAAGCAATGTGAAAGAGGTATAATATGGATTTGAGTACAATCATAAAAGCAAGAGAGCATCTAAAACATACAATTAGACATACGGAGTTGTTGCACAGTGCCTTTTTTTCTAGTGAATCAGGTAATGATGTCTATATAAAGCCAGAGAACTTACAAGAAACAGGTTCCTTTAAGTTAAGGGGCGCTTATAATAAAATCTATCAATTGAATGAATCAGGAGATATCAATGGTTTAGTAGCATCTTCTGCAGGTAATCATGCTCAAGGTGTGGCTTTTTCTGCAAAAGAGCTGAGTGTGCCTGCCCACATAGTGATGCCTATTACAACGCCTTTGATTAAAGTTGAAGCAACCAGACAATACGGTGTTGAAGTCATTCTAAAAGGTCACGATTATCAAGAGGCCTACGAGTATGCACTTAAGTTGAAAGAAGAGAAAGGCTATACTTTTATTCACCCATTTGATGATTTAGATGTTATAGCAGGACAAGGTACCATTGGTCTTGAAATATTAGATGAATTAGAAGATGTAGATTATGTATTGGTACCAATTGGTGGTGGTGGGCTGATTGCAGGGGTTGCGGCAGCTATCAAATTGACCAATCCTAAAGTGAAGATCATTGGCGTAGAGCCTGAAGGTGCAGATGCCATGAGACAATCACTTGAAGCTGGACATGTGGAGAGTTTAGATGAAGTCCAGACCATTGCTGAAGGTGTAGCAGTCAGAACACCAGGCACAAAAGCCTTTAATATACTAAAGCAATATGTGGACCGTATTATAACGGTTACAGACGTGGATATTATGGAAGCATTCTTGTTACTGTTGGAAAGAGAGAAGTTGATTGCTGAAAATGCTGGCGTCCTATCTCTAGCAGCCCTTAAGTATTTGGATGAAGATGGTCAGAAAGTTACGGATA
>JAQICP010000481.1 GCA_027858555.1 Vallitaleaceae bacterium | reverse complement strand
TCATTGAATAATCCAGTATGTCATTAATCTTATTAAGCAGTGCATTAGATGAGGCTTCAATCATATCTACTTTTCTTCGAATATCCTCTGGACCGTAATTAAATTGCTTTAATAATTGTGTATAGCCAATAATGGCATTTGTAGGGGTTCTAATCTCATGACTCATTTTTGCTAAAAACTCGCTTTTTGTTTTTACAGCTAATATAGCCTTTCTTCTTTCACTGATAATCTTATAAAACAAACCTACTATACTGATAAATAACATAGTAACAACCGCAACTAATATGACAACTACAATGATTGTTGATTTTTCATTATAATATTTGGGCTTATTAACTAGTTCCAAATTATCAGGCAACTTATTTATATTAATACCATGCTTTTCTATATAGTTGTAATCAATGATTGTATTATACCAAGTTGATTCACTTACTTTTTGCTTGTTAAAGGCAGTCGTGTCTTGCGTGGCTTTATCTAACAATTCAACAATCTTAGATGCATCCATCTGAATATCACTCACTTCGCCGCCAGTTACACCATTACCAATACCAATATCCCAAAAGCTATATATAGGCGCTTTGCTATGCTTAGCTATTATTTCAAGACTATTATAATAGTCATAACTAACCAAATCATAGTCAATTCTTGCTGATACCAATAATACAGTATCGTTAGGATTAATTAACTCTAACTTGTTCAAGTAATCTGACATTGTCAGTTCTGTAAAATTGATCTCATAGATATGATAACGATCATTTGCTTCTAGAACTTCGGAAATATACTTAAGATAATAGGCACTCATGTCTGAATGGTCAGTTATTACATAAATATCTCCAGAAGTACTATCCATCTGCTCTGCTAAATTAACGGTACCTAGTACATTGATCCTATCATAAAACCCAGTGACACCATCAATATTATTATACGATTCGGCCTTCTCCTGATCGTATATGCCACTAAATATCACCGGTACCGTATTAGCCATAAGAAAGGCATCTATGAAATCGAGCGCTTCGTAATCATACGCAATAATACAATCGTATTGCTTATGCTGGTTCCATTTATCAACCAACAATGATAGATAGGTTTCATAAAAAAGAGGATCACTCATAAACCCAATATCTAAAAACTCTAAATCCAGTTGGATTTTTTGATTGACGCCATCAGTTAGCCCGTATGATTCAAATGCATTTTCCAAAGCATCTAGGCGTTTCTCATTCATACGATGTATAGACTCATCTGAAAACACAACTAATAGATGTAGTTTTTCTTCTACACTATCTGGCTCTGCGACCATATTTAATAATGTTATATTCATCATACTAATGATTGTAGATATAATTATAATAACCTTAATTATTCTCTTCATGATATCTCCATCTGGTTTATGGCGCATATATTATACTATTAATATGGTGCTGATTTTTTGTACTTATATTATGGTATTAAAATGAGAGGCTTATGCCCCTCTCTCCCTCAATTTTATCACATAAACGGTCTATTATAAAGAAAACTTTTCCAGAACAAAGTGTACCACCAGTACACGTCTTATCACACAATATTTTTTACAATATAGGATACGTTGTTCTCATGGCAAGTTCCTACACAGAACTTGCCTACTGCATCAAAAAAGGGGCTCCAAAATTGGAACCCCTAAAAACTGCTATTATATGCTATATAATGGGTATTTATCAACTAAAGTCTTAACTTTCTCTAAAACAATTGCTTTATTACCATCAAAATCACTTAATGTGAGACTAATGATTTCTGCAATAACATCCATATCTGCTTCTACCATGCCTCTAGTAGTAACGGCTGGTGTACCAAGTCTAATGCCAGATGTAACAAATGGACTCTTAGGATCATATGGTACTGTGTTTTTATTACATGTAACACCCACTTCATCAAGTAAATGTTCAGCTTCTTTACCAGTATCCACTTTCATACCTTGTAAATCTAATAACATAAGATGATTATCAGTGCCATCAGATACAAGTTTGAATCCTCTGCTCATAAGTCCGGCAGCCAAAGCCTTGGCATTTTTAACGACTTGCTTTTGATAAGTTTTGAATTCATCTGTCATTACTTCTTTAAAATTAACTGCTTTTGCAGCTATAATATGCATGAGTGGTCCACCTTGTATACCTGGGAAAATTGCTTTATTAATTGCCTTAGCATACTCAGCTTTACACAGAATCATACCACCTCTTGGACCTCTTAAGGTTTTGTGAGTCGTTGTAGTAACAAAATCAGCATATGGTACTGGATTTGGGTGTTCACCTGCTGCAACAAGACCAGCAATATGTGCCATATCTACCATTAATAATGCGCCTGCTTCATCAGCAATCTCTCTGAATTTCTTGAAATCAATTGTTCTTGAATAAGCACTCGCACCCGCAATAATCAATTTTGGTTTGTTATCCATAGCAAGTGTACGTAGTTCATCATAATCAATATAACCGGCCTTATCAACACCATAAGGTATGATATTGAAATAACTACCAGATATATTAACCGGACTACCGTGTGTCAGATGTCCACCGTGTTGCAAATTCATACCTAGAACTGTATCGCCAGGTTTTAGTACAGCAAAATACACCCCGAAGTTAGCTTGTGAACCAGAGTGTGGTTGCACATTAGCATGCTCTGCACCAAATATTGCCTTAGCTCGTTCTATTGCAATAGTCTCAACTTCATCTACAAACTCACAACCACCATAGTATCTTTTACCTGGATAGCCTTCTGCATATTTATTAGTAAGTGGTGATCCCATTGCCGCCATTACCGCTTCAGAGACAAAATTTTCAGACGCAATTAATTCGATATTGCGATTTTGTCTTACTATCTCTCTCTTCATAGATTCTGCTACATCAAGATCATATTTTTTAATTTCATCAAATGAGTACATACTATTCCTCCGCTATCATTATTTATATTGTTACCATTACTCAGTGTTCAAATTCCAAAATCAAGGTCTGAGGCACATGTCAAAATTACGGTACCTCTATTGTTATATCCTAATTATATCTCTATCATCAGTTTTTGTACTATGGTATTATAACACATTAAAATACTGATATACAACGCAACTTCAATAGAAAAGTGATTACTTAGACATTTTAATGCATAGCTAATACATGTTTATGTGAAACTTCAATAATCTTATGATTGCTTTGAGAGTGCAATTGGTCTGAACTCACTGGTCTTAAAACGCTTTTCATTCATTCGGATAAGGATATATGAAGTAGCCATCATAAGGATGCCAATACCAAAAATCAATAATTCATTTTCAAAAATCATATACCCTATCACAAGTCCTGCCATCAACGCAAATAATGGTATCACATACATAATGAATACCGCTTTTAAAAAATTAGCCTCTTTTAGGAATATTTCAACTTGATCGCCAAGTTTGGCATCGCACCTATTCTCGGCTTCCAATATCATTTCAGTTGATTGTAGGCCTACTGAACAAGCATTACACTTGCCACATGCTTCACTTCTGATTAGTCGTACTACGACATAAGGTTCTTTTACTTCGATTACTTCACCAATTTCTGCCATCTATTCTCCTTTATTTTCAATAGGAAAGTTCTCATAGGAACTTTCCATAAGAACAATTTCACTTTGTGAAAACGTTTACTGGAAGTACACTTTATTCTGCAATCATGTCTCTTACTACTTCACCAGCTATGAGTAGACCCGCTACTGATGGTACAAAAGATATACTTGCAGGCTCTCTCTCTCTAATTAAAGGTTCTTCTGTTGAATAAAGAACTTTCACATCTGATATGCCCCTTCTTTTAAGTTGCTTACGCATTATTCTTGCCAGTGGACATACACTGGTCTTTGCAATATCGTCTATCTTGAAATACTTACCTTCTATTTTATTCCCTGTTCCTAAACTGGATATGATTGGTATATTCAAGGATTTTGCTTCTGTAATAAGTAGAATTTTTGCAGTTATCGTGTCGATTGCATCAACAATATAATCACAGTCTGATAAATCAATCTGATCCTTTGATTTTTCAATATAAAACAACTCATGAGTCTCTATCTGTATATCTGGATTGATATCAAGATATCTAGACTTTGCTACCAATACTTTAGGTTGTCCTAATGTACTGGTTAAAGCAATGAGTTGACGGTTGATATTCGAAGCACAAACGACATCCATATCTATTAGCAAAAGTCTCCCAATACCGGCTCTAACCAAGGCTTCTGCTACGTAACTGCCAACACCACCCAGGCCAAAAACAGCGACCTTTTTATCTTTTAGCTCTAAAAGTGTATCCTCGCCTATTAATCTGCTTGTCCTGCTAAATCTTTCATCCATCGATATCACCACCGTTTTATCAACCGCTTTATCCACCGTTTTGTCTAACGTTATATCTACCACTTTGTCTTCTTCTGTTGCTTTTCTATTGCTTTTTCTGTTGCTTTGCTTGCTGCTTTGTCTGGTACTTTGCTTGCTGTTTTGTCTGTTGCTTGATCCACTGCGTTGCCTGTTACTTTCATTGCTGCTTGATCCGCTGCTTGATTGCCATTATGTATGACTTTTTATCTCACTGATTTGTACTATTCTTACATCTTATACAACCCTGTTTACGATAATCTTTCACATTTAGCCACGGTGCATTGCACACTATATCCTAACAGAATAGTTTTTTATTGTAAACCAATGTTTTTGTTTTAACAAACTTAGAAATTCAATATAAACCTTCTAACTGGTCTGCTATCATATAATAAAGGCAGCTATCTGTAATCAGCTGCCTCTCATATTAATCTAAGTTAATCTTATCAATACTTAAAGATAATTCTTTTAATTGTTTTTCATCTACAGCGCCTGGTGCTTCAGTCATAGGACAAGAAGCATCTTTAATCTTAGGAAAAGCAATGACGTCTCTGATTGATTTTGACTGAGTCATAAGCATCACTACCCTATCAAGACCAAATGCTAATCCACCATGTGGTGGCACGCCATATTTGAATGCATCTAGTAAGAATCCAAAACGTTCATACGCTTCTTCATCAGAAAATCCAAGCCCTTTGAACATTCTTTCTTGAACATCTCTTTGGTGAATTCTTATGGACCCACCGCCTATTTCATTACCGTTGAGTACAATGTCATAAGCCTCTGAACGAACACGTTTAGGGTCAGATTCTAAATACTGTAAATCATCAAGATTAGGCATTGTAAATGGATGATGCATAGAAACATAACGTTTTTGTTCAGCTGAGTATTCATACAATGGGAAGTCGGTAACCGATATGAATTCAAATCTGCTGTCGTCCATAAGACCTTCTCTTCTACCGATCTCAAGTCTTAGATTGCCTAACGTATTAAATACGATTTCATTTTTATCTGCTGAAAATAATAATAAGTCACCAGGTTTGCCATCTAAGCGTTTGACCATTGCTTCTACAACATCTTCTGTTAAAAACTTAGTGATGGCTGATTTGTATGTACCATCCTCGTTTATAGCAATCCATGCCATGCCTTTAGCACCAAAAGTAACCGCTAATTCGCCTAGTGCATCTATCTGTCTTCTTGGATACGTGCCGCAACCTTTAGCATTGATTGCTCTAACAGAGCCACCGCTGGTTACTGCAGCTGTAAATACTTTGAAACCACAAGTCTTAACAATGTCAGATAAATCAACAATTTTAACATCAAACCTTGTGTCTGGTTTGTCAGAACCATATTGATTCATAGCTTCATCGTAGGTTATCCGCTTAATTGGTAGTGGTATATCGTAATTCATTGTTTCTTTAAATACATGCTTTAATAATCTTTCATTTACATCAATGACATCATCCTCATTAACGAAAGACATCTCAATATCCTCTTGTGTAAATTCAGGCTGTCTGTCAGCTCTAAGGTCTTCGTCTCTGAAACATTTTACAATCTGATAGTACTTGTCGAAACCTGATAACATGAGTAATTGTTTGAATATCTGTGGTGATTGTGGTAGGGCATAAAAACTACCAGGATGTACTCGACTTGGCACAAGATAATCCCTAGCACCTTCTGGCGTACTTTTAGTAAGCATTGGCGTCTCTAGCTCTACAAAACCTTCTCCAGCTAAAAAATCTCTATATGCTTTAGATACATTACTTCTTAGAATCATGTTTCGTTGCATATCCGGTCTTCTAAGGTCCAAATAGCGATACTTAAGTCTTAAGTCCTCTTTAACAAGGCTGTTCTCCTCAATCATAAATGGCGGTGTTTCAGCTTCTGATAATATTCTAAGATGTTCTGCACGCACTTCAATCGTACCTGTTTTCAAGTTAGTATTAATGGTCTCGTCTGAACGAAGTTCCACTAAGCCATCAAGGGCTATAACGAATTCACTACGCAATCTCTCAGCTTTTTTGAATATCTCCGCTCCAATTGTACTTTGATCAATAACGATTTGTAGTAGGCCTGTTCTGTCTCTAAGGTCAATAAATATAACCCCACCTAAGTCTCTTCTCTTTTGAATCCAACCCATTACTGTTACTTTTTCGTCGATTAATGCTTCTGTAATATCCGTACACATATGGCTACGTACTAAGCCTTTTATTGATTCACTCATAATGATTCCTCCGATTTTTTATCTAGCATATAGGCTAGGATTTTTTCAAATTGAACAACTTCTTGTTCATGCTTATCCATATCTTTAATTGTCACTTCTTTATTTTCCAGTTCATTCTCTCCAATAATGCAAGAAAATTTCGAACCAATTTTATTAGCATATTTCATCTGTGCTTTTGCTGAGCGATCCAGTACATCCATCTCCGCATATATGCCAGATGCTCTTAGTTTCATCACCATAGGTACCACTGCCACCTTTGCTGGTGCGCCAAGGGCCCCAATATATATATCACAAGAAGGTTCATAGATCCGTTTACCATTAGACACTTCCATGGTCATGAGTAATCGTTCTATGCCTGTTCCAAATCCTACAGCTGGTGTTGGTGCACCGCCGCATTCTTCAATAAGTGAGTTGTATCTGCCGCCACCACAAACTGTTCCTTGAGCACCGATTTCTTCTGAAATGAATTCAAACACAGTTTTTGTATAATAATCCAAGCCTCTAACGATTCGTGGATTAACCACATAATCTATGCCCATGGCATCTAGTAAGGTTTGCAATTCATTGAAATGTGTCGTACACTGCTCGCCTAGATTATCTAACATCAGTGGTGCATCTTTTAGAACAACCTGACAATCCTCATTCTTACAATCGAGTACCCTAAGCGGGTTTTTATCGTAACGCTCATTACAGGTAGGACATAGGGATGATAGATTCGCCTCTAAAAATCCTTTTAGTATGGCATTGTAGTTCTTACGACATTCTGGACCACCGAGTGAATTCAGATTAAGTTTCACATTGTCAATACCAAGTCGCTCAAGCATCTGTGCTGCAATCCCTATGACTTCGGCGTCAGCTACTGGTGAATCTGATCCAAACATCTCTACACCAAACTGATGAAATTGTCTAAATCTTCCTGATTGTGGTTGCTCATAACGAAAAGCCGGTGAAATATAGAATAATTTGGAAGGTTGTGCTTCAGCATACAACTTACGTTCAAGGTACGCCCTAACGACACCTGCTGTACCCTCTGGTTTTAAGCAGATATCTCTACCCGCCTTATCCCTAAAATTGTACATCTCTTTTTGTACGATATCAGTGGTTTCACCAACACCTCTTTGAAATAACTCAGTATGTTCGAATATAGGTGTTCTGATTTCATTGAATCCAAAATCATCACATAGGGTTCTTAATTTTCCTTCTAAATACAACCAGTCATTTAACAGGTTGCCGACTATATCATATGTTCCTTTTGGCGCTCTTGTTAGCATAATAACACTCCTATCTATCTCAATTCATCTAAGCTTGCATCCATGTTCTTGCAATAAAAAAAGCCCTATCCCTAGATAAAAGGGACGAGACTTAACCCGCGGTACCACCCTGATTGAAGCATATGCTTCCAGCTTTTAGTTGATAACGATAACCAATCGTACTCGCTTACTCAATTGGGCAAGTCACTCAGAAGTGTCTTTCTGTAAAAGCTTCATGAAGAACTCCCAGCCTAGGTTCTTCTCTCTGAAAATCAGCATCATACATACTTTTCTTCGTCAACGCTTTAATAATAATGAACTATTCGTGGTCTGGCACTTTACTAAAATAAAGTCCCATGTTTTTATATATTTTATGATGTTCTAAGCTATTTGTCAAGTTAAATCAGTTGGATTAGTTAATTAATAAGCATATTCTACTTTCGTTGAAAGGTTCTTTTTTACTTGTAATCGTCTTTTATTGTCGTTAAATGTAATCTCGCCACGCTCTTCTTCCGCTGAATCATCTCATCTATACGACCGATGTACTCATCAAGATTCTTCACATTTTCAATGCGTTCAAAATGTGGTTCGTCATTTTTTCGATAGACAAACTTACTGATTGAACCAGCCCCCATAGCAATAACTGTCTGTACTTCTTCTATCATAATCATATTATACAAGCATGCCAATCCCTCTTTGGTATAACCGACATTTTCAAAGTTGCCCAGGGTATGTTTTTGTCTGTACATATAGTAAGGTTTAAGTCCCATTAATTCTAATTGAATTCTTGACATTTGCAGCATCTCTTCCACTTCAAGTGCAGATGCCATATGGTAGTTTGCTTGTTTGTCCATTAATTCAGAACCTTTTTTAACAGCAAGTGTATGTACCGTTATATTCTCAACTTTGAAATGCCACATTGCTTCTAATGTGCTTAATACATCTATTCGAGATTCACCAGGTAAGCCTAAGATAAGATCCATATTGATAGCTTTAAATCCAATGCTTTTTGCTATATTATACGCCTCTTCTATATCTAGGGTAGTATGATCTCTGCCAATCAAATCTAACGTATCCTGATTCATGGTTTGAGGATTAATGGATATCCGATCAACACCATAAGCTTTCAGTACTGATAATTTATCCGCATCAATTGTGTCTGGTCTGCCTGCTTCAACTGTGAATTCTTTGATGCCCTGCGTATCGAAAATCGTCGTAATCGACACCATTAGTTCTTTCAGTTGTTTTTGACTGAGGGCAGTAGGCGTGCCTCCGCCAATATATATGGTTGTAATTGGTCTGTCTTTCACAATATGCTTACCGACATAACGCATCTCTGTTTTAAGTACTTCAAGGTATGATTCAACAAGGTTTTGGTGTGTGTCAATAGGATATGAGGTAAAGGAACAATAGGCGCATTTGGAAGGGCAAAACGGGATGCCTATATATAGGTTAACACCTTCATCCTCTAATCCATTGATGATTTCACCGTCAAATCCGACGATATCTAACAACAATGATACTTTATCTTTCGCAATCTTATACTCTCTATGTAGTATTTCTGCAATTACATCTCTTTTTTTACCGTGCTTCCTAATAAGTTGATACACAAGTTTGGTCGGTCTGATACCGGTTAAAACACCCCATGGCATTTTTCTGCCGATGGCACTGCCCGC
>JAQICP010000084.1 GCA_027858555.1 Vallitaleaceae bacterium | reverse complement strand
ATTATTAAGAAGTAACATATAGTAATTCTCACCTAGTTCATACTGTGAGTCATATAAAATATTAGCATGGAGAAAATGTCTTGCCGCTTGATAGCCACTCATACGTTCTCCAACAGGTGGCCCATATGATGTTTCCTTTTTATGAAACTCAATAACCATGACATGGCCATCTTTCTTTAATATCCGCCTAACTTCAATCATAAACTGTTCTATGTCCTCCATCTCATGCAAAACAGTCACATGCAGGTATAAATCTACAGTCTCCGTTTCAATGCCCGTATCATAGTCTTCGACTTTTATCGGGATAATATTCTCTATGTTTTGATCAGCTATTTTACGCTTCACTATAGATAACATGTTCTCATCAATATCAACAGCGTACACTTTATTCTTCGTAAGTGATGCAGCAGGTATTGTGAAAACGCCTGTACCGGCACCATAATCACACACCACATCGGTAGATTTAATACCGATTTTTTTCAAGGTATTTATTGGATCAAGTTCAGTAATTCTAATAGGGTTTTCGAATTTCATAGGATTTTTATGCATAATTGTCCTTTCTTATGTACCTCAATTTATATGTTGCTATTTAAGTTCGCATATAGATAACTTCAATAATCATTATGTCTTTTTATTGTATCTCGTAATTGTACTTTAAGCAACTAGCTGTAAAAATTCTAATATACAAAGCTGAATTATGAGCTCTATCATTCATTATCATTCATATTCAACCCTACTGCATCATCTTCATAATACAGTGGTTATACGCGTATATATATGATAAAGTAATTATATAAAAAATAGCTAAGGAGATCAATATGAAAGTATTTATAGTAGGTGGTACAGGATTTTTAGGCTATTATTCAGCGCTTGAATTCATTTCACAGGGCTACGCGGTAAGCACTTTATCCTTACCTGATGTAACCCTCGGTGATTGGTTTCCTAAGGAAATCCAAGTCTCTTATGGTAATATTTTTGACATGTCTGTGCAAGAACTGGAAACTCTTTTTAAAGGCTACGACATTATGGTTTATGCCGTTGGTCCAGATGATCGGATACTACCTGATGCACCTTCATTTGATTTCTTCTACAAACGATTAGTAACTTATTGTGGTAATGTGGTAAACGCAGCCAAGAATGCCGGTGTTAAAAAATGCATCGTTCTGGGTTCGTATTTTGCCTATTTTGATCGAATCTGGCCTGAAATGAATTTGGCTTCTCATCATCCTTATATAAAATGCCGTGTTGAGCAGACTCAGCAGGTTATAGCGGCTGGTGGTGACTCTATGGCTGTAATGGTTCTAGAACTACCCTATATATTTGGCACTATGCCAGAAAGAACACCTATATGGAAAGATGTGCTTGTGGATATGCTTACTAATATGAAAACTATCTATTTCCCAAAAGGTGGCACTAATATGATAACGGTACAAGATGTGGCAAAAGCTATCGTGGGTGCTAGTGAAAACGGCACACATGGTACACGATATCCTATTGGTGATGTTAACATGGATTTCAATAACATGCTTCAGATTATGCTTGATGAAATGCATCTAAATAAAACCATTATCAATATACCAAAGTTCTTGGCAAAATTATATGGAAGAATATTAAGACGAAAGCATAAAAAAGCTGGTAAAGAATCAGGTTTGGATCCAGTTTGGTTAATGGAAGATATTATGACAAAAGAATTATATTATGATGCAATGATAGAATCTATGAATGACCTCAAGTATACTGGTAGTGGTATTGAAGTTGTCAAGGCTTCTATTCGAGAGACTATTCGTGCCTGTTTATAGTTGGTTTTAGATAATATTTTTTGTGATTTCATCGCGCCAATTAATGATAGGATAATATCTTATATCTAGTGATCATATTCTAACAATTCAGAAACCGTCAAAAATTGATAGCCTTCAGAAATAAGATAATCAAGCATATCTGCCAATGCTTCCCTAGCGGATTCATTAGCTTCATTAAGCACATGCAAAAGTATGATATCACCTGACTTTGTTTCTTCTTTTATATAATTAATCATATCTTCTGCGGTTGAATAATAGGTCTGTGGTTCAATGGAAAAAGTGACATTTATTCGCTGATTTAGCTCAAGATATAAGGGTAGAAATAGTAGTTTTTTGCAATATGGTGATCTTATTGTGATTGGCCCATCATAGCCTGCCTGAATAATCATTTGATCCGTAGATTCTATTTCAGTACTAATTTTTTTATAGCTCATTAACATCATTCTGTTATGACTATAGCTATGATTACCAATTTCATGACCAGCATCTATAATCATTTTAGTATCATTCATATTCGTCTGAATGCCTGCACCATTTAAGTAAAATGTGCTTTTCACACCATATGCCTCAAGTATATCTAAGATTTCTTTTGTATAGCTACCAGAAGGACCATCGTCAAATGTAAGTGCAATTACTTTATCTTCTGTTTCTATATGACTAATAATATTACCAAAAAGTTGAAGATTTCTAGACTTACTAAAGAAATAAGTCAATAAAATCAAGACCACTACAGTAATAATAATACTGCTGATTAAAACGCCATTTCTCACTTTTTTTCTTTTATATTTTATCAATCTCACTGGCCAAGTAACACCTATAGCAAGGGTTACCAATATACATAAAACTATAACGCTCTCTAACATGATTGACTCCTTTTTTCACAGTTTAACAATAAATTATTACAGTTTGATAAACACAATCTAACATTTTCATGATACTTATGCTACGTTGTGTACTATATTTTAGAAAAAGAAGCTTCTTCTATTATTGATTTATTGTAAAGTAATCTACTATGAAGTATAGATATCAATAAGAACCATACGTCTAATATAACAATAAGCACCTCCATTACAGAGATGCTAGTTAGCTAGATTATCTTTACTAATAATAATTTTGACGTTTTTTTCTAGTTTCTTTCTTGGTATCATCACAATATGATCACATCCTGTGCATTTTAATCTAAAATCTATGCCAGTTCTCAAAACTTCCCATTCATAAGCACCACATGGATGTTGTTTTTTCAATTTTACTATGTCGCCTAGTTTAATATCCACAATTATCA
>JAQICP010000044.1 GCA_027858555.1 Vallitaleaceae bacterium | reverse complement strand
GCCGTTGGCATCTCTTTTGGTAATTCGATTGGTATCAGTTTACCTTTAGAATCTCTGTCTTCAATGATATATGCTTGATTGACGAGAATCTTGTGTTCTAGTAAGGATTTATAATAGCCTAAGTACCTGTCTTGTATACTACTTGTGGAATGTATGCTACCAACAAATGCGATAGCCATATGATTATTCTTTATTAAATAGTTGGTCAGGCCGTAAGCACCATAAAAGTTATCCGTGTTAATGGAATCAACCTCAGCATGATCATCATAAAAATCAAGGAATATAATGGGTACTTCAGAATTATTCAGTAACTCCACATACCCTTTTGATACTTGACCTAGGACAATATAGGCATCTACTTTTCTATCAAAATAACTTCTTGGGAGTGTTAAATTAAGCTCATCTTCATCTGATAAGATGTGAAGTATTGAGGAATATCTGTATACTTCAAGTGCTTTTGTCAGATGCTGGTATACAGTCAAATAGAACGACCTATAATCACCAGTGAACTTTTCTGGCACAATAACACCAACGTTAAATGACACGCCTGATTTCATCGCTTGTGCTGAAGCATTATAACGATAACCGAGTTCATCTGCTAATGATTTTATCTTCTTTTTAAGTTCTTCGCTAACGCCATCTTTGTCGCTAAGGGCCTTAGATACAGTCACCTTACTAACCCCAATCTTATCTGCGATGTCTTGCATGGTTATTGTTTTTGCCACATTAATACCCCCTTAGGTATACTATCTCTGCTCTAACAGCTTCATGTTCTCTTGAACCAAAGCTTTTCTTTGTATCGCACAGTCTAACGACCTAAATTGATCGCTTGGTGTGTTAAATGTATAATCGATTAACTTTTCTACCGTAGTCGTTGCAACGTGAACCCTTGTGTCACTTGACGCATAGTAGATAAATACATCATCATGCTCATTGACGATAATACCATTACAAAACACCACATTAGAAACATCACCAACGCGCTCCTCCATTAGTGGTGCAATGAAATAACCACCTGGTTTTGCAATCACTTTTGTTGGGTCATCAAGACTTGTAGCAAACGTATATAATACATACCGCAGTCCTGCTGCTGTATTTCTTACGCCATGGGCAATGTGAATCCAGCCTGCCTTAGTTTTAATCGGTGCAGGACCCTGGCCATTTTTCACTTCATAAACCGTATGGTAGTGCTTGCCTTCTATTACCACTTCATGGTCAATAACAGGATTTTTAATGTCCTCGCAAGTACCAAAACCAATACCGCCACCAGCACCTGTAGATATAAACCCATCTTGCGGTCTTGTGTAAAAAGCGTATTTGCCATCAACATATTCTGGATGAAGTACCACGTTTCTTTGTTGAGGGGAAGTCGTAACGATATTAGGAAGACGTTCCCAAGCTAAAAGGTCTTTTGTACGCACTAAACCGGCTTGTGCAATAGCACTAGAATCATCGCCAATTGGTGCCTCAGGGTCTTTGCTTTCGGTACAATAGATGCCATAGATCCAACCGTCCTCGTGCTTTACGAGGCGCATGTCATAACTGTTGATTTCCTTTTCATCAATGTCTTCCCAAATAATAGGATAGTTGATAAAATTAAAATTGTCAACACCAGTATCGCTACTTGCAATTGCAAAAATCGACTTCCTATCGTTACCTTCAACCCGAGCAATTAAATGATACTTGCCATCCATATAGATAGCCCCAGGATTGAAGACTGCATTAATGCCAAGTCGCTCCATAAAATAAGGATTGGTATCCTTGTTCAAATCATATCGCCATGTTAGAGGCACATGATTCCTTGTGAGTACTGGATCCATGTATCGATTATATACCCCATTATAGAATTCTTCATTAATAGGGTTTTTCTTTTCTATATACGCTGTCTGTTTTTTTAATAACTCATAATATTTTTCGTGTATCATGATTTTATATCCTTTCAATCATCTCTAGGCAAAATCTTGCATTATGATATGGCGTTTTCCAAGGTTCAACAATTGGTTTTTTTATAGGTATATTATTCTGGTCAAGACCCGAAACCCATTCTCCATCTCTTCTTTCATCAATCATATATGCACCTACATAATTCCATAATTTAAGTACCGATTCGATGTAAGTTGTTTTACCAGTTCTTTCATATGCATTATAGAAGCCAACCATAGCCTCTACCTGCACCCACCATACTTTGGTACAATCATTCTGACCATCTACTCTTTCATTCATTAAAGAACCGTCTGGGTTAAATGCCACTTCATTTATATTCTTAGCAATGCTTTTAACAAAATCCAGATAATTAGGCTTTTCAATCTTCAGCACTTTAATAGCCTCGTCTAGTAACCAACTAGCCTCTATATCATGACCATATGATTGCATATCTATGATTTCTTCTAAGTTTTTGTTGTAAAACACTTTCATAAATTTAGTTTCTTTCTTATATATCTTATTACAGAATAGATCAACTAGATTAATCAGGGTAGTTCTTAGTTGCTCGTCTGGCCATACTCTGTACAGATTCGTATAAGCTTCTAGGATATGAAGATGGGTATTGGTTGTTGCTTCAGCAATGATACCATTCTCACTGAGCATTTCGTTATTGGATTCAACCCATTGATTCGTAAATTCTTCTTTATAGATGTTATATACCTTGTCGTATCCTTGGTCTTCTATAATTCGGTATAAAGAAATCGCCAATTCCAGTGCTTCACTATTTTTTGTAGCACGATAGTATTCACTTAATCCATATATGCCAAATGCTTGGGCATATATATGTTTTCTATCATCAACAGACTGCCCTTTATAATCCACCATCCATAAAACACCTTTGTATACATCATCCAGTATATGCTTAACAAAAAAATCATATACATGATTTGCAGCGTCCAAGTAGTCGTCCTTACCCAAAACGCGATACGCACTTGAAAATGTCCATAACAGTCTCGCTGTGGCAATGCCACCTTTGTTAGCTTTTTGATCTATAAGAAGATCATAATCCACCTTGCCATAAAACCCGCCAAACTCATTGTCTTTAAGGTTCATCCAAAAAGGCAGAATATGATTTTCAACCTCACTCATTATCTCTAATCGCATTGTCTCAATCTTATTCATGTTGCCTCCATCTTGATTCTTAATATTACCTAACCGATAACTTAATAGTAATTGTTTTATTTGCATTTGTCAATACTGTTAAGCATATAATTTAAACTTTGTTACTTAACAGCAGATGCTGACTTATGTATTAACACTTACTCACTAACACTTACTCATAGCCTATTAATACAACTACCAAAGAGGCACTAATATAATCCTCTCTGATAGCTATATGATTCTAATCTACGTAGACTTCCTCGTACAAGACAATATTATCCAAGTAAATCGGACCTTCATAGATCATCAAACTGCCAATTGCGCCAATATATAATTCAGAACATGGTGTAAGACCACTGGTTGGTATCACCACATGTTGATGGGCGTATACTAAGCCACCGATTTCTTCAGTAGGAATGTCAATAAAATTCATATTACTCATATCTTGACCTAATTTGACCCAGCCTGGGTTGCCTACTGCGTAAGGTCTGACACCACCTTCACCACTTGCTGCATCTACTGGATAATACAAATCATATTCAACCCTAACACAATTAGCTATTTCAGGCACATCTGTGTTTAAGACTCTAAGCTCTTGCCAATCTGCTGTACCTGACCATATGGCATCAATCACTAGCGCACCATTACCTACCAAAGGACTGTGATAGACACCCAATGGTCCAAATGAAGCTTGACTAGCAGCTTCTTGCTTAAACCCCTCTAAGGAATCATCAAAAGTGAAGGTTCTTCCCACCACTTCCTTGGTTTCTTTATTACTGACATAGGCTACCACACTATCGGTTACAACTGTACCATCTGTGTAGTAAATAGTCACATTAAAAGTAGTATCGCCCTCTAATGGATAGCTGTAGGTTTCCAAAACAACCACCCCTTTAGCAGATGCTACAAATGGTTCTTCAATACCCTCTATAGTCAGAACAATAGATTCAATTTCTTTATCATAGTTAATTGAAGTTGCTTTAAATGCATACACTTCTGAGATTTTTTCACCAGCATATGGTGCTAATATATAGGCACTTGGTTCTTTTACAACCACCTCGCCATTCATCTCACTACCGTGACGTGCCAATAAATAAGCTGTTTTACTATCATCATTAGTAACTCTGAAACCATCGTAATCAGGATACAAGCCATTCTCATCTGCACTAGCTCCCGTGTCTATACCACTAAGAATCCAAAACATGGTACCATCAATCCCTGATAGGACAGCTTGATTAGTCCATGACTCGTAAATCAGGTTCCTGTTATTAACCCCTGTTTTTTGAATGCCATACTCTTCTAAGACTGCTGGTTTGCCCAGTGTCGAAGCAACTTCTGAGTGGGCTATAATCCAATCAATACCTGATTGTAATGGATTTTCTGAGAACGTATCTCCCCAATGCTCTGGATATAAGTGAAATGTGCCGTAATCAATGTTATCAAGTGCCAATAGTCGTTCCCAGTCAACACCTGAATAACCATTGTACGCCCAATCACTATCTGCTTCATCAGGGTTATTGAAGAATCCTTCATCCCCTAAAGCTACCATATGATTTGGATCTAGACTTTTAACATAAGCACTCATTTCATCCGTCCAAGTAACAAGAACATCTCCTGTCTTGTCACTTTCACATCTAGGTTCATTCATTAACTCCCATGTCATGATGGTCGGGTCATCTTTATAAACCACATCAGTTAATGAGTTGGTTCTGTTAATCAGGTAATCCACATATGCTTTATACATATCTTTGCAATTTTCGTCTGTGTAAAAATCGTCATGTTCACTTGCCGTGTCTGACCATGCCACATATTGGTTCACACCACCAAAATCATTCCAATTATTGGTGATTACAAGTACCACGTATATGCCTTCTTCAGAAGCCTTTTTCAAAGTATAATCTAGGGCCTCAAAGC
>JAQICP010000060.1 GCA_027858555.1 Vallitaleaceae bacterium | reverse complement strand
ATCTTTCTTTAGCAGAGATATCAGCGCAGATGTCTATCAGTAGACAAGGGGTTCACGATTCTATAAAAAAAAGCGATAAGCAATTGGATAAATTAGAATCTTCATTAAAGTTGGTTAATCATTTTGTGAAGATCAAGCATATTGCGAAGGACATATATAGCCTTTCAGAAGAAGTTTCTGACATGGTTGAAAATCAGGATGTAAAGGCTAAAATGAACCAACTGAATCTGCTGACAAAGCAATTGGTAGATACGTTATAAGTTGATACATTATAATAGGAGAAACACATGGCATTTGAAAGTTTATCACAAAAGTTTCAAAATATATTCTCTAATCTTAGAAAAAAAGGACGCTTAACAGAAGCTGACCTCAAACTAGCAACACGCGAAGTTAAGATGGCGCTTCTTGAAGCAGATGTTAATTTTAAAGTAGTCAAACAATTCATTACTACCATAACCGAAAGAGCACTAGGTTCTGACGTCATGGAAGGACTCAATCCAGGTCAACAAGTCATCAAGATTGTTAATGAAGAGATGACCACCTTGATGGGCTCTGAAAGTAGTGAGCTGACATTTACAAGCGGTGGAACCACGGTTTATATGATGGTGGGACTACAAGGTGCCGGTAAAACAACAACCTGTGCAAAACTGGCCCTTATACTTAAGAAAAAAGGTAAGAAACCGCTACTGGTAGCTTGTGATATATATCGACCAGCTGCAATCAAACAATTGCAAGTAGTTGGTGAACAGCTATCTATCCCTGTGTTTACCATGGGTGATCAAAATAGTCCGGTTAATATATCAAAAGCTGCCATAGAACATGCCAAGAAAAATGGTAATGATGTGGTAATCATAGATACGGCTGGACGGCTACATATTGATGAAACCATGATGGATGAGCTTGTTAACATACAAAAAGCAGTTAGTCCTCAAGAGATACTACTTGTTGTAGATGCAATGACAGGCCAAGACGCTGTCAATGTGGCAGAACATTTTAATGAGCAGATAGGTATTGATGGAGTTATCTTAACAAAACTTGATGGTGATACAAGAGGTGGTGCTGCTCTGTCAGTCAAAGCAGTTACTAATAAACCGATTAAATTCATCGGTATGGGTGAAAAACTAACAGAACTGGAACAATTTTACCCTGACCGAATGACTTCTAGGATACTCGGTATGGGTGATGTTTTAACACTCATTGAGAAGGTCCAAGCGGGTGTAGACGACAAAAAAGCAGCTGAGTTCGAACGCAAATTCAGAAAAGCTGAATTCACTTACAATGACTTTTTAGACCAGATGCAACAGATTAAAAGTATGGGTTCCATATCTGATTTGATGAAGATGATTCCTGGCATGGGTAGTCAGATGAAGAATGTCACCATAGATGACAATGAAATAGTTAAAATCGAATCTATGATTCTATCAATGACCAGACAAGAGCGTAATAACCCGGCAATCATGTCACCTACGAGAAAAAAAAGAATTGCAGCTGGATCTGTTACAACCATGCAAGATGTCAATAAATTCATCAAGCAGTTTGAACAATCCAAAAAAATGATGAAACAACTGGGTGGTATGATGGGTGGCAAACGGGGCAAAAAAGGTTTGGGTCTACCATTCATGTAAAAAATGCATATAGAAGGTTAATGCCTTAACTATAGATGATAAACAATATGACTTTGATGGTCATAATCCTAATAAGGAGGTGAAAGACATGGCAGTTAGAATAAGATTAAAGAGAATGGGCGCTAAGAAGGCACCTTTCTATAGGATCGTAGTAGCAGATGCAAGAGCACCAAGAGACGGTAGAAATATCGAAGAGATTGGTCATTACAACCCTACTAAAGATCCAGTTGATTTAAAAATTGATGAAGAAGCAGCTAAAAAATGGTTAGCTAATGGAGCACAACCTTCTGAAACAGTTAAGAAATTATTAATCAAAGCAGGCGTTGTTAAATAGTAAGGAGCGGTCATATGAAAGATTTAGTGAAAGTAATTGCAAAAGCTTTAGTTGACGTTCCAGAAGCTGTAGAAGTTAGTGAAATTCCTGGGGAAAACTCTAATTCTATTACGATAGCATTAAGGGTACATCCTGATGATATGGGGAAAGTCATAGGCAAGCAAGGAAGAATTGCTAAAGCCATAAGAACTGTCGTTAAAGCAGCAGCAATTCGTAGTGGTAAACGAGTTGTGATTGAAATTATTCAAGATTAAAGGATGACTTCGCTAAACTCTTGGCGAAGTCCTTTTTCTTACAAGGAGACTGTACACATGGATTACTTAAATATAGGAAGAGTAGCTAATGCTCATGGCATTAAGGGCTTTTTAAAGATTCTCCCAACAACTGACGATAAGACACGCTTTGAACTATTAAAAAGTGTATTAGTTGAAGATCAAAAAGGTCTTGATACAACTTATAAGATAGAGCAGATAAAATATTCAAATCAATTTGTTCTATTAAAACTCGAAGGCGTAAACAGTATGGATGATGCGTTACTGATGAAACGAGGTATTGTTAAAATACCACGAGATCAAGCGCTGCCGTTAGAAGAAGATGAGAATTATATATGTGATTTGATAGGTTTACAGGTTTATGAAAGTGAAGGTGCATTACTTGGACCATTAATTGATGTGTTACATACTGGTAGAACAGATGTCTATGTTATCGACAATGGTAGCAAGAACGGTATATTATTACCAGCACGTAAAGAGTGGGTTCTTAAAGTAAATATAGAAGAAAATAAGATGATTGTATCAATACCAGAGGGGTTGTTGGATTAATGAAATTTCATATTATGACATTGTTTCCTGAAATGATTGAACAAACTTTAAGCAGTAGCATTATTGGAAATGCCAATAGTCAAGACTTGATTCATATACAGCCAGTTAACATAAGAGATTTTTCCAAAAACAAGCATAAAAAAGTCGATGATTACCCATATGGTGGTGGTGCAGGCATGGTAATGCAACCACAACCGATTATGGATGCTTATAGACATATCCAGACATATACCAAAAAAAATACTAAGGTGATCTATCTGACACCACAAGGTAAACCATTTAATCAAGAGATGGCTGAGTCTTTCGCAAAAGAAGAAGCGTTGATTTTCTTGTGTGGCCACTATGAAGGTGTGGACGAAAGAGTAATTGAGTCTATCGTAACTGAAGAGATATCCATTGGTGATTATATCTTAACCGGTGGAGAATTGGCCGTTATGGTGATGATTGATTGTATTTCTAGATTGGTACCAGGCGTACTTGGCAATAGTGACTCTCATGATATTGAAACATTTGACCAAGGACTGATAGAATATCCTCAGTATACAAGACCGGCAGAATATGAAGGACAGGTTGTACCTGAAGTCTTATTATCAGGGCACCACCTTAATATTGAACGCTGGCGATATGAACAATCTTTGATTAGAACGGCAATCAAAAGACCTGATTTATATGATAAACTAACATTGACAGTAAGCGATGAAGCGTTTGTAAAAAAATCATTGCAAAAATAGATGATATATGATATAGTTCTATACTGTGAGTACGGGTGGTCCGCTGTTACGTATGTAATATTGAACATCTTTGATGGAAGGAGGACTTAAAATGAACGAAATAATAAGAAAAATTGAACAAGAACAAATGAAAGCTGTTGATTCTTTTAATGTTGGTGATACTGTAAGAGTATACGCACACATCAAAGAGGGAACTCGAGAAAGAATCCAAATGTATGAAGGCGTAGTAATGAAGAGACAAAACGGTGGCGTAAGAGAGACTTTCACAGTAAGAAGAATTTCATCTGGCGTAGGCGTTGAGAAAACTTGGCCATTACATTCACCAACTCTTGAAAGAATTGAAGTAATTAGACGCGGTAAAGTAAGAAGAGCTAGATTACATTACTTAAGAGATAAAATTGGTAAATCTGCCAAAGTAAAAGAGTTAATCAGATAATGTTGACACCGAAGGACTCGTACAATTGTAGGGGTCCTTTTTTGTAATCAGCACCTACGTGATTTAGGAGTGTTTATATGACAGAAAAAAAACGAAAAGAAATTATTGAAAATGATAATAATCTATCAGAAATAGAAAATATACTAGATGAGTATCAAGCAGATAGTGCTAAAATATCATCAAGTAATAATAATAATAAAAAGAAAAAGAAAATTAAGCCCGAACCTAGTATGCTCAGAGAAGTCTTGACTTGGATTAGGGATTTAGGTATTGCTGTGATACTTGTTTTACTGATACTTAATTTTGTAGGTGAAACAACTAGTATTATTGGTGCTTCAATGGAGCCTCATATTCATGACGGGGATCGATTTATCATTAATAAATTAGCATACCAATTCAATGAACCTGAAAGATATGACATCGTTGTATTTCCATATGATGATGAACTTAACTATATAAAACGCGTAATTGGCATGCCAGGTGAAGAAATTAACCTGGTCCAAAAGAATGACGGTACTTATGATTTGTTAATCAATGGTGAGATGCTCGCGGATACATATGGTATGGAACAAATAATTCGCCCTGGCAATCAAAAGTATCCATTGATTATACCAAAGGACGAGTATTTTGTGATGGGTGATAATCGGAATGACAGTTCTGACAGTCGTTACACAGATGTTGGAACTATTGATAGTGAATTAATTGTTGGTAAGACTTGGGTGAGAATATGGCCGTTGTCTACTTTCGGAACCGTAGAATAGAGGCTTATAATGCATATACAGTGGTATCCTGGTCATATGACCAAAACAAAGAGAATGATTAGTGAAAACATCAAATTGGTAGATCTGGTAATTGAAATTGTAGATGCAAGATTGCCTGAAAGCATCACTAATTTAGACCTTAGGACTTTGTACAAAGACAACAAACGTTTGATTCTACTTAATAAAGTGGATTTAGCAGATGATTATTATACTAGAAAATGGATAGAGAAATTATCTGATGAAGATACGATAGCACTGGGCATTAACGCTAGAGATGGTCTTAATATGAAACAGGTGATACCAGCTAGTTTGACCGTCTGTAAAGACCGAATAGAACGCAATAAAAGCAGAGGCTTAATCAACAAATCAATTAGAGCTATGATTGTTGGGATTCCGAATGTGGGTAAATCCACATTCATCAATAAATTGGTAGGTAAGGCAAATGCAAAAACTGGCAACAAACCTGGGGTAACAAAAGGTAAGCAATGGATTAATCTAAAAAAAGGCTTTGAATTAATGGATACGCCAGGTATGTTGTGGCCAAAATTTGAAGATCAAGAAATTGGTAAAAAGTTAGCAATGATTGGTTCTATAAGAGAAGAGATTATAGACCTTCAAAGCTTAGCAATAGAGATGATTGGGTTTATGGCGACTCATTATCCAAAATTGTTAATAGCAAAATATGACATACCAGATATATTGACAAAAGACCCAGCGGATGCATTTCATGATATGACCTTATATAGACATTTTTTACTGCCAGGAGCGAAGCCTGACTATAATAAAATGGCCAAAGTATTTTATGATGAATTCAAGAATGGTAAGCTTGGTAAAATAACCCTTGATAGAGACTTGTAATCAAGGGTACATAGTATAGCAAAAATTGAGAAGGTCTTTTTATTATGATATAATAGGAAGACCTATTTAATTGCTCAGGGATTCGAGGTAGAGTTATACTTTGTGGCTATTTCAAGAATTCTTTAGCTAGCATATATCATATTGAAAGGAACTAATCAACTTGGAGACTAATACCGATATTAAAAATAAATTAACGCATATAGAGATTGATCATATCCTTTCTGCTTTAGTGCCTTATAAGTCAGATGAACGTGCTGGTGTTATAAAACTAGTAACAAAGTATGAGAATAAGTATAGAGATTATCTGAAAGAGTTAGAGCGTATAGAACGATTAAAACGATATGAGCATAAATATGATCAATATCTATATATCTGTGGCATTGATGAAGTTGGTAGAGGACCACTATGTGGACCAGTTGTTGCTGGAGCTGTTATTTTGCCTAAGGACACAACTATATTATATATAGATGATTCTAAGAAATTATCTGAGCAAAAAAGGGAACTTCTTTATGATGAGATAATGGAGCAGGCCATAGCCGTAGGCGTTGGGTATGGTTCGGTTGATTTGATCGAAGAAGTCAATATATTGAATGCGACTAAGATTGCTATGGTAGAAGCAATTAAAGCACTTGGCATAGTGCCAGATATGATACTTGTAGATGCGGTCACAATTCCAAATATTCGTATTACTCAAGAAAGTATTATTCAAGGTGACACAAAGAGCATCTCAATCGC
>JAQICP010000474.1 GCA_027858555.1 Vallitaleaceae bacterium | reverse complement strand
ATCTAGGGGTCTGCTACATAGATGGACCATATAAGTTTCACCGTCCTTGGTTTCTACCAGATCAGCATGGCCTGTTTTTTGAAGATAGGCATCAGTGCCCTGAGAACAAATGAGGGGATTTTGTGGATGTACTACGTAGGGACCTTCGATGTTTTTTGAGCGAGCGAATGTGACAGCATGCTCATAGGAAGTACCGCCTTCAGCCAATAGTAAGTAGTAGTAATCACCACGTTTATATTGGTGAGATCCTTCTGTGATGCCTATCTCGTTTCCAAATATATGCTTCGGCTTGCCTATTAATTTCTTTTCATCAAGAGAATACTCTTGCATTAGTATACCCTTAAATAGAGGCGTACCTTTGTCGTATTCTTTATACTGCTCCCAGATGCGGATTGCCGTAGGTGAATTGATATTGGCAGTGTTGGAACTTAGCATGGCATTCCATGCCAACTGATCCAAATACATAACACTATACCATTTTTTACCATCTTCATCATGAAATAGCGAAGGATCAAACCCACGACTATCTAGATAAATCGGATCTGACCATTCCCCTAGAATGTTATCACTTGTAACTAAATAATTATGCGTCGTACCACTGTTTTTAACATCTGTATAGACAAGATAATACGTACCATTGTCATAGGACAGACAAGGCGCCCATACACCACAACTATTCTTTTCGCCTAACATATTAAGTTGACTACTACGTTTTAGTGGTCTAGCTACAAGTTGCCAGTTTTGTAGATCCCTAGAATGATGAATCTGTACACCAGGATACCATTCAAAAGTCGAGGTGGCGATATAATAATCATCCCCCACACGTATAATGGATGGGTCAGAATTAAAGCCTTTCAGAATTGGGTTTTGAATCATGTTTTCGTTGTTCATAGGTCCTCCTTAAAATTATAAGAAATATGTAGTTTGCATATTTAAGGATTAATGAATTGTACAATGTGCATAAAAAATCCTTCTGTAATTATAGCATTTATAGAAAAGCATTGAAAGGACTAAAACTCCTAGGGTAGCCATTGACATATGGGGCTATTCGCGATACAATAAACGCGTGTTCACAACGGAATATCTAATAAATTATAGTAAACTACTTAGTTGGGGATACTTATTGAAGAATATTAAGTACGAACCACTGTGAGAGATATGTTAAGAAATTGATGTGAGTATGAACCAAAGTTGAATGTATATTAGTATGTTGATGTGAGTATGGACCATAGTCGGATGTATATTAGTATGTTGATGTGAGTATGAATCATAGTCGGAGATATATTAGTATGTTGATGTAACTATGAACCAAGTCAGAGATATATTGATGTGTTGATGTGTTTTTTCAGATTAGATAGACATAAGAAAAGTAGCATAGTTTTTATGCGGTGCATAGATAAAAGACAAGGTGATATATGAAAAGTGAAGATATTGCAAAATTAGCAGGCGTTTCTCGAAGCACAGTTTCAAGGGTCGTTAATAATTATCCTAACGTGCCAACAGATACCAAAGAAAAAGTCATGAACATAATCAAAGAATATAATTACTCACCCAATACCTACGCTAGAACATTGGCAGGTAAGAAGAGCAATACCATAGGTCTGTTCTTGATTATCGAAGGTGATTTTGGTGAAAACAATCGTATATACATGAATGATTTTTTTGGTGCCTATCTTGATTTACTATTAGATTATGCCAGTATAAAGGATTACTATGTATTAGTTAGTATTATTTCTTCAGAAAGCAAGTATCAAAAAATACAGCAAGCTTTTCTAGAAAAACGTATTGATGCTGGCGTGATTATTGGAACCCAACTAGATACCCTAAAGAAAATACATATGGATACAATCACATCGTCAGTAGTTTTGTTCGATTATGATTTAACAGATAAAGACAGGGTGTTTACAAAGGATAGTCATATATCTACAATCAATTCCAATGACTATGAAGGCATCAAAGACGCAGTTAGACATTTATATAGTAAAGGACATAGGTCTATAGGATTCATCAAGGGCCGTGAGTTATCAAGGTCAGGTCACATCAGATATGAGGCATACCTGAGTGCCATGAGTGAACTTGATTTGGATGTTAATGCTGATCATATTATTGAAGGTGAATTCGACATTGGTATCGCCTACGCAAATACTCAAAAAATGCTTAAAGATTGTGAAATAAAACCTACAGCTATTATAAGTGCCAACGATTTTATGGCACTGGCTGCCATAGATGCAATTCACGAAGCTAATCTGGACGTACCAGGAGACATTTCAATCATAGGTTTTGATAATACCTTGCATGGACAGATATCCGACCCTAAGCTGACCACTATCGGTCCTGATTTTAAAATCATGGCTCAAAAAGCTATTGATATATTAGACAAGCAGATTCAAGGAATATACCCTTCACAAGAAGTGAATTATGAAGTTAATTTTTATGAACGAGATACTTGTCAATCTATAACCTTGGAGGAATAAAGATGAAATACGGATTTTTTGATGATATCAATAAGGAATACGTTATAACTACACCGAAAACACCATATCCATGGATTAACTACTTGGGCAGTGAGGATTTTTTCTCATTATTCTCAAATACATCAGGAGGATATGCGTTCTATAAAGATGCAAGACTTAGAAGACTTACAAGATATCGTTACAATAATGTACCAGTAGATAATGAAGGCCGTTACTTTTATATTAAAGATGGCGATACAGTTTGGTCACCTGGGTTTAAGCCTGTTAAAACAGAATTAGACGCATATGAATGTCGTCATGGTATGGGTTATTCAGTGATTACGTCTGCCAAAAATGAAGTAGAAGTGAGTCAATTGTCTTTTGTACCACTTGGAGTGAACGCAGAAGTACATCAGTTAAAAGTGACAAACCACAGTAGTGAAACTAAGAACTTAGATATGTTCTCATATATTGAATTTTGTTTATGGGATGCTTATGATGACATGACTAACTTCCAGAGAAATTTCAACATTGGTGAAACAGAAGTGGTTGGTTCAACTATCTATCATAAAACAGAGTATAGAGAGAGAAGAGACCATTACTCATTCTACACGGTTAATAGTGATATCGTTGGTTTTGACACAGATAGAGAAAGTTTTATTGGACTATACAACGGTGTCCAGATGCCAGATGTTGTTGTAGAAGGACAATCCAAGAATAGTCACATAATCGGCTGGTCTCCAATTGCATCACACCAAATAAAATTAGAATTAGCACCAGGCGAAACAAAATCATTGATATTTGTACTTGGATATATCGAAAATCCAAGAGATGACAAATGGGAAAGCAAGTTAGTTATTAAAAAAGACAAAGCACTTACCATGATGGACGCATTTAAAACAGATGAGCAAGTGGATAAAGCCATGGCTGATCTTGCAGCACATTGGGATAAGTTGTTATCTTATTACGTCGTAGATACAGAAGAAACAGAAGTAAACCGTATGGTTAATATCTGGAATGCCTATCAGTGTATGGTTACATTCAACCTGTCAAGATCTGCTTCTTATTTCGAATCAGGTGTTGGAAGAGGCATGGGCTTTAGAGATTCCAATCAGGATATCCTAGGGTTTGTACATCAGATACCTAAGAGGGCAAGAGAACGTCTCATTGATCTTGCTGCAACACAGATGGCTGATGGTGGTGCTTATCATCAATACCAACCACTAACAAAAATGGGTAACCATGATTTAGGTGGTGGATTTAATGATGATCCATTATGGCTGGTTCTATCCGTAGCGGCTTATATTAGAGAAACTGGTGACATGACCATATTAGATGAGCAAGTACCATTTGAGAATAAAGATGAATTGGCTGAAACCATGTTAGAGCATCTTAAACGTTCATTTGATCATGTTGTTAATAATAAAGGACCACATGGTTTACCACTCATTGGAAGAGCTGACTGGAATGATTGTCTGAACTTGAATTGTTATTCAGAAAACCCAGGAGAATCTTTCCAAACAGGTGTTATCCGAAAAGACGGGTTAACCGCAGAATCCATATTCATTGCGGGTATGTTTACTTACATCGGTCCAGAATATGTGGCACTATGTTCTATACTAGGTCTTGATGCAGAAGTTAAGAGAGCGCAAGATGAGATAGATAACATGAAGAAAGTTGTTCTGACTCACGGTTACGATGGCGACTGGTTCATGAGAGCATATGGCGCTATGGGTGAGAAGATTGGTTCTAAAGAATGTGAAGAAGGTAAGATCTTCATTGAGCCACAAGGTATGTGTGTTATGGGTGAGATCGGTATTGAAACAGGAGAAGCACTTCGCGCACTTGATTCAGCTGAAAAATACTTAGATACACCTTATGGCATGGTCCTTAATAACCCAGCTTACACAGGTTATCAAGTTGGACTTGGTGAGATATCAACCTATCCAGGTGGACTAAAAGAAAATGCGGGTATCTTCTGCCATAACAACCCATGGGTGGCATGTGGTGAGACCGTTCTCGGCCGAGGCGATAGAGCATTTGAAATCTACAAAAAAATCTGTCCAGCTTACTTAGAGGACATTAGTGAAATACATAGAACAGAACCATATATATACGCTCAGATGGTAGCGGGTAAAGATGCTATCAACCCAGGTGAAGCTAAGAACTCATGGTTAACAGGAACAGCTTCTTGGAACTATATCACAATCACTCAGTGGATACTTGGTATCAAACCACACTATGATGGTTTACAAGTGGATCCTTGTATTCCAACTAGCTGGAAGGGTTATAGTGTTAAGAGGACATTTAGAGGCACAGATTATGATATAACAATCACTAATCCTAGTGGCGTTTCTAAAGGCGTTAAGTCTATGACTGTTGATGGTGTAATAGTTGCTGGTAACATCATACCAGTAGTAACGGATAAAGCAGTTGTAAAAGTGGATGTTGTACTCGGATAAATTGTAGCTACACTTAATAAGAGGTGTTGTTGCAAGTCTTATTAGTGAATTGAAATAGCATGCCAAAAGTTTACTAATTAATTTTTGTAGGTGGGCATAGTGCCCACCTAAATCCCTTAAAGGAGCCTAGATATGAAGTATGGATATTTTAACGATCAAGAAAAAGAATATGTAATTACCAATCCAAAGACACCGGTAAAATGGATGAATTATATTGGTGGACTGGATTTTGGTGGATTTGTGGATCATACGGGTGGTGCACTTATCTGTAAAGGTGACCCCGCTCTTAATAGAATTGTAAAATACATCCCCCAACTACCATCCTCATCATTTAAAGGTGAGACATTATATATCAGAATTAAAAAAGCAGATGGTTATGAGCTCATTTCACCATTTTTCATTCCTGTACTCACACCATATGAATCATATGAATGTCGTGTCGGTAATGGCTATTCAATCTTCACTTCAGTTATTAGCGGTATTAAAACCGAAGTTAGAGTTTTTATTCCTATGGGCTCACAGCGGGAGATTAGAGATATTACAGTGACGAATCTCAGAGAAGATGCAGTTGAAATTGATATTATTCCAGTAATCGAATACACCCATTTTGAAGCTGCAAAACAATTCAATAATGCGGATTGGGTGCCACAGACAATGCAATCAGAAGTAATCACTGATGGGCAGTATACGTTGCTAAAACAATTTGCTTTTATGAAAAAAGACACAGCTATTAATTATTTTACCAGTAATCATAAAATGAGTTCTTTCGAGACTGATAGAAAAGTGTTCCTTGGTGATAATGGTTATGGTACTTTTGTGCAACCACTGAGCTTGCTAAATGCAGAACTTAGTAATTACCTGGCTTTGCGTGAAGATAATATTGCAGCAGGGCTCCATCATATGGGCACTGTTGAAAAAGATAAAACTGTTCGTCTGATTACTCAACTGGGTCAGTATGCTAATTACGAAGCTGAACTAAAAGAGATCCATAGCTATAGAGACACTTCTAAAGTGGACCTGGCATTTAAAGAATTAAAACAACACTGGGAAAG
>JAQICP010000276.1 GCA_027858555.1 Vallitaleaceae bacterium | reverse complement strand
AAGTTAGCCACACGAATGCTATGGATGGGCAAGTCAGTTTTATCTCTAAAGAAATATCTATGACAGATTATGAAGATAGGTTATTGGCAGATAGTTTGAAACAAGTTATAAAAGAACGCACAGATATTGATGTGAATGTGGTGCTAATCAATGATACTGTTGGTGTGGCAGGATCGATGCTACAGCATGAAAATGCATTTCAGAACTATTTAGGTATTGTCATGGGGACAGGTGTCAATGCTTGTTATATAGAACGGTGTAATAACATCAAAAAAATAGATGATGCCAAGACTGAAACAATGTTTATCAATGTAGAATCGGGGGCATACATTCCTTTGATTGTCAGTGATATTGATAAGGCGTTTGATGCTACAACTATGTTGCCTAAGACAGCAATACTTGAGAAAATGGTTTCCGGAGAATATTTTGGCAAGCTATACTATTTTTTAATTCAAATGGCTTGTAAGGAAGCGTTATTTTCCGATTATTTTATCCAAAACTTCGAAAGACATGAACCACTTGACACGAAAGACATGAGTGTATTTTATCAAGACAAATCCAGTGGGGCCTATGCCAAATTGTGTAGAGACAATGATGATGTAGCATTATTATATTTTTTTGCATCTTGTTTAATCAAGCGAGCGGCTGCTTTAATAAGTATTAAAATTATTTCAATAGCTAGAAAAATCTATGACCCACAAAAGGCACCAATCTGTGTAATAGTGGAGGGTTCGACTTTTTATGGAATTAGAGGATTTAGGGATATGGTGTTAAAGTTCATTGAGTCACATAAGAAAGATATTGAGCTACAACTTGTTAGTGTAGATAATGCGGCACTGAAAGGCATTGGTAATATTGGACTTGCCTTTGCTGAAGATAAGATTGTCTATGATACCTTAATATTATAAGAATAGCCAAAGGAAGGTAATCTGATGAAATACTATTTAGGATTAGATCTTGGTGGAACCAATATGGTTGCAGGCGTAGTCAATGAATAATTCGAGTTATTGTCTAAAGCTCTGAGGTTGACGAATGTAGGCAGAGATACAGAAGAGATTATAGCAGATATGTATGAAGTTTCTGTTGAAGCTGTAGTTAAAGCTGGACTTAGTATGAAACAGATGAGCTCATGGGGAATTGGAATGCCTAGTTATGTTAATCCTAAGACCCATTTATTGGTTCGAGCTAATAATTTTGGATGGGTGAATTTACCTATAATTGATTATTTGAAAAAGTACACTGATTTAGATATCTATATTGATAATGATGCTAATTGTGCAGCTCTTGGTGAAACACTCGCCGGCGTTGCTAAAGACTATAATGACACACTGATGTTAACCATAGGAACTGGACTCGGTGGCGGAATTATTATGGATAAGAAAATATATTCAGGAAGCGACAAGATGGGAGCAGAACTTGGTCATACAAAACTAGTGTACGACGGTATAAGATGTTCATGCGGCCAAAAAGGGTGCGCTGAGTCTTATTGTTCTACAACTGCACTGGTTAGGCAGATGAGAGAAGCTTTAGAAGAGGACAAAAAAACACTTGTGTGGCGTTTATGTGATATGGATTTGTCGAAGATAGATGGGAAAATGATTTTTAGTGCAGCATATCAAAATGATATTTTAGCATTAAAAATCATCAATCAGTTTGTAGATTATCTATCCTATGCCCTATCAAGTTTCATAACTATATTTAGACCCGAAGTAGTCATCATTGGCGGCGGGCTAGCTGAATCAGGTGATTTATTATTTGATTTACTAAAAACAAAAACTTATGAGAATACTTTTGCTGCCAAAGAGATTGGTATTCCAGAAAGTGTGCCTGCTAAATTAGGGAATGACGCAGGTATTATAGGAGCAGCCTTATTGCAACTTCATTCAGATAAAAGATGAAGATTAAGATAAGCTAGAAAAAGGAGTTTGTAGATGAAAACGATAGATGAAAGAAAAAGAGCAATCCTTGAATCTTTTAAAGGCGGGTTAATTGTATCATGCCAAGTGCAACATGATGATCCAATTAACTCAAAAGATATGCCTGTTAAAATGGCTGAAGCAGCTAAATGGGGTGGGGCAGTAGGTATAAGAGCTAATTCACCTGAACAAATAGAAGCTATAAAAGAGAAAGTCGATCTTCCAATCATTGGTCTGTGGAAGATCTGGAACGATAATACGGATGTTTTTATTA
>JAQICP010000246.1 GCA_027858555.1 Vallitaleaceae bacterium | reverse complement strand
CGATGCCAGTGAGCTTACAGGGTCCGCTCATGCTTACGACTAGTTGCTAATGCGGACCCGCCTCGGTTAGCGAACTGAGTATTGTAATCCGCGTGTTATGTGACGTTAGTATATGACTTATACCGTTCGTATTATACTAGTGATGACTTAATTAAAAACTCCATTATTATAATCTTGGTATAAGTCCTCTTCACTATAATAAAACATATACTTTCCATCCTGTTGCTTGACAACAAAACATTCTTCAAATAGTTCATCATAAGATTCTACAATGCTGCTATCATACGTGATAACTGCCATATTGATTAGGAAAACATTTTCTAAATTGTATGGCTCAATTGTAATCTCACTAAAAGGTGGCATATAAAATTCTGGCGAGCTACTATTCCTATAAATATAAATGATATCATCAGCTTCTTGTTTGTTGATGTTCTCTACAATATATTCTTCTCTGAATCTCGTATCAAATGAGTTCTCGTATAAAATATAGGCAAATAATGCATGGTCAAGTTCACTATTTCCTGTCCACTTAGTATAACCTACCACATTACCACGATTATACTCCCTACTAAAATAATCATCATAAGAATAATCAATAAACTGACTGACATCTAATAATTGGTCTCCTATCATCTCAACGGGTATATTATTGCTATAGAGTTTCTTGTAATATCCCCTATCGTCCCATTGGTAGTCACCACTACTGTTTATATGATAATAATCATAGTCTACTCTATACTGACTTGGATATATACTATATAGTGCAAATGCTTCATCATCGCTTAGATCTGTGAATCCCTTATACCTTATAACACTTAATACGCCAATATAGTCATCATAAACAGTATAAAAGGGTTGAACCATATATTTGTCATATACTGCACCTTTACGAAAAGAGATTTCCCGCTCTTCTTCCTGATAGTTATTCCATTCAATCATTTGATTCAAATCAAGTATTGCCTCTTTAGTCAAATATGCTTGAACTATAGAGTCTTCAAATATCGCTCTGGTATATTCTGATTCAATGATATTGGCCAAAAGAGCTCTATCTAAAATTGCATCACCTGTCCAATATGTGTCTTTCAAGTATCCTTCTGGAAATACACACTCACTGCCTTCAATAAGAAAATCAGTAATGTCTACCTCTTCTCCTTCGGCAAAAGTAAAATACTCAAAATTATCAACTATACCATCTCCTACTTTATAACCAATCTCAATAGAATCTTCCATGGTATATGTAGCTGATTCGCTATCTTGATCTACTAATTCAATAGACTCTGTATCCACATTAGTATCTAAATTTGTTGGCATAGGTAAATCAATTTCCTGACTCAAGTTAATCTTAACTGAATCAGAATCCTCAATAATATTACCTACTAAGTCTACTTCAGAATTAGAGGTATTATGACAACCCATTAATATATAAACCATAATTCCCATAATGATATATTTCTTCACTACTTCGCTCCCATCCTACTATTAATACTAATGTATAATTTGATGCTGTACTACATAAGTAATTCAACTATTAATCTATAAAATCACATATAGCCTTTTCTCTATAAATAGAATATACTAATGTTCACATAACGGTTGCAGTTTGCGATGCCAGTGAGCTTACAGGGTCCGCTCATGCTTACGTATAGTTGCTAATGCGGGTCCGCCTCGGTTAGTGAACTGAGTATCGCAAAATGCGTGTTAGCTGATGTTCTTAATGACCCCATCTAGTACACTAAGTCAGTCAATAAACTTCCAAATCCCACTTAAGTCTTTACTAAATAACGGATAGTTATGTGTATTCTCTGAACGAACCAAAATTGCCTTGAACCCAAAATTCAGAGCACCTTCAATATCAGCTCTATAACTATCACCAATCATATAATAATATTCAAATTGACCATACTTAGCTGTTTCTTCAAACAACCTTGGATTTGGTTTTTCGTAACCAACATCAGCCGAATTTATAACGCTTATAAAGTATTCACTTATACCTAATCCTTCAACAAGTTCTATTAATTCAGGTACATGATTGGATACTATCATATTCGTATAACCTAGATTCTGTGATTTCTGTAACGCTTCGAGTGTGTCATCAAATAACTTCCATTCACCCATCTTCAAATATTCGTCTCTAAACTGTAACGTTAAACTTAGGTTCATATCAAGATCATCTACGCCTACATTCGACAATCCACTACTAATAATCTCATTCACATATTCCCACCAAGACTTACCTTCAAAGTAGTCATTATGTGCCTCATTATATCTTTGCCAAGGAAACCCACTACTAAAAATTTCTCCAATTTCTTTAACATTGTAATTATCAAAACCATTATTATCTAAAACATTACATAATGATTTAGTCCACATACCATTTCGCTTAGCAAGTGTATTATCAAAATCCCATAGTAGACATATATTAGCCATCATTAGCCTCCATATAGAGTACAATTATTAGTTTCATAAATTACCGAATGGTACGGTTTCAAGACATAGGTTACACTTTTGTGTCAAGACATCGGTAACACTTTTAGATTTTCTCTCTTGGATAGAACTTGTACAATCTGGTGTCTAGATCACCCAAATACAGGTTG
>JAQICP010000241.1 GCA_027858555.1 Vallitaleaceae bacterium | reverse complement strand
GCATTTTTGACACCCCACTTCAAACAACAAAATGTCATCATAATCATCATAATTTAGAAAATAACATTCATCATATGTTTTCATTCTTGTTCTCCTAAATATAGTTGGCTAGTTATGCTTTTGTTGTGCACGCTCTCATTACATTGTTATCCAATAACATATAACAAGTTCTTTAACAGAGTATATCACGCCTTGTATCCGAATCGCAAGTCTACCAAATTCAGCATGATTGTCTATCTCTATTAGCAAGTTTCCTTTTGCCACTTATTACATCATAACTTTATTTACTAATTTAACTTTCTATTTGTTCAAAGTAAAATAACTCAGACGTAAAGTCGCCGCCACTTTCACACAAGTCTTTTTCATCAAACAATAGCCCCACATACATGAGTTCGTCCCCATAAAAACATCGATCACTGTTTCCATTTACTGAATATTGTTTTTTTGGATCCAAGCCCTGTAATGCAAGTCGTTTATAATAACCATTTGACATCTTTAAAATCTGATAATATCCTGCTAATGCCTTCGTTCTGTCTTCAGATACTACAATCCATGATGCTCTATCATCTGTAAAGGGAGATTCTAAACGGTAAAACGTACCATTTATAATTAATTTCCTATGTTGTTTTACTTTCTTAATTTGATCTCGTATTATTTCTATTTCTGAAGTATTTAGAAGGCTTAGATCCAACTCAAAGCCAAATGCTCCAAAAATAGCAACATTTCCTCTTGTTTCAATAGGCGTGGTTCTTCCCATCTGAAGATTAGGACTTCTAGAAATATGCGCTCCCATGCTCGATAATGGATAAACGAACGAAGTACCATATTGAATCTTAAGTCTTTCAATGGCATCCGTGTTATCACTGGTCCATGTTTGCGGCGCATAAAATAATATACCTGGATCAAATCTGGCGCCGCCACTTGAACAGGATTCAAATAAAATACTAGGATGCTTAGATATAAGTCTCTCATATAAATCATAAACGCCAAGAACATATTTATGAAACACTTTGCCTTGATCTCTAGGAACTGCCGAAGCAGAGTAGCATTCTGTCATGTACCTATTCATATCCCATTTTACATAAGAAACATTAGCTTCAGTGAAGACGCCATCTAATAATTCAAAGATGTAGTCAACTACCTCGCTTCTTGTAAAGTCCAAAATATATTGGTTTCTTGAAGGTGATGGCATTCTGTTTGGCACTGATATGATCCAATCCGGATGTAGTCTGTAAAGGTCAGAATCCATGTTAACCATTTCTGGTTCAATCCATATACCAAATTTCAATCCAATTTTCTCGATTTTTTTTGATAGACCCGAGATATTATTAGGTAGTTTATTAAAATTCTGAACATACCAATCCCCAAGAGATGTCTTATCATCATTTCTATTTCCAAACCAACCATCATCTAATACAAACAACTCCACACCAAGCTCTTTTGCTATTGTAGCCATTCTTAGAATATGGTCTTCTGTGAAGTTCATTTCTGTTACTTCCCAATTATTGATTAAAATTGGTCTTTCTTTTTCTCGCCATACACCTCTGACCAATCTTGTTCGGTATAATTTATGATAAATTTGGCTCATCTTATTAAGACCACTATCTGAATAAACCAGAACTGCCTCTGGCGTTTGAAATGATTCTTCAGGACTTAGTGCCCATTCAAAAGTATCTGGATGTATGCCAATGGAAATTCTTGTCATATCATGTGTATCCACTTCAACTTGTTCAAGATGATTGCCACTATATACTAGACTGAAACCATATACTTCACCTTGCATTTCAGTAGTTTCTTTTCTCGCTATTGCAAGAAATGGATTATGCTCAGAACTACTTGTTCCACGCATACTATAAACACCTTGTATCCCTTGTTCAATTTTTCGTCTTTTTACATGTCGCTCACGCGCCCATGCTCCTGATAGCGTTATTAATTCATAGTTAGAATCAGGTAAATCCACACTTGCACTTAATAGTCTATCTATTACCACTTCTTCGTTTCCGTGATTTTCAACAAGTATACTCCTTGTTATAGCTGGGCACCATTCGAATATCGTATAGCTTAAAATACACTTCAAACTGAGAACTGGGTCAACCATCACAATTTCAAGGGTAGTAGCCTCGTCTTCCGATTCAACGTAAGTAGCTGGCAACCCAAGTAGCTTCTTTTTACCTTTAAATATATCATGTGAATCGTATTCAAAATTCGTTATTTTACTACCATTTTTCTGGGTTACTGAAATCATAGGATACCTGAAATCACCCGTGCCATATGTAGGGAATTCAAGTTTTGTATATTGAGGACTTAAGAAATACTCATTAATTTTGTTATATACGGCTAGAGGCCGATGTCCTCCTTGTAGAAGATAACCGAAATCACACTTATGTTGTATTCTTTTACCAAAATATAGATTGCCTAATGTTTGATTTTCTAATATCTGGATTATATAGCTTATTTCACCATTGTATATATGAAATTCTCTTGAGTCTTCTTCAAAAATAATTGCCATCTTTTAGCGCCTTTCTTTCTTGTATAGTATAGACAAATCTATCTCCATAATTTAAAGCTTTCCTCCCGATGTTGCTATCCCTTCTATGAATTTTCTCTGGAATAAAATATAAACTAAAAGCAACGGCCATATCGCACGTAC